>CAJAXU010000087.1 GCA_903948045.1 uncultured beta proteobacterium
GGCATCATGACGCTGTCGGGCGCCTGGCACAAGCTGCGTGACGATCCGATCCTGCGCTTTCTGATCGTGTCGCTGTCCTTTTATGGCATGAGCACCTTTGAAGGCCCAATGATGTCGATCAAGACCGTCAATGCGCTGAGCCACTACACCGACTGGACCGTGGGTCACGTGCACTCCGGCGCGCTCGGCTGGGTTGGACTGGTCACCATGGGCAGCATGTACTACCTGATCCCGCGCCTGTTCGGACAGAAGCAGATGTACAGCGTCAAAGCGATTGAGGTGCACTTCTGGACCGCCACCATCGGCATCGTGATCTACATCGCGGCCATGTGGATTGCCGGCGTGATGCAGGGCCTGATGTGGCGTGCTATCAACGCCGATGGCACCCTGACCTACACCTTTGTGGAGTCGGTCAAGGCGTCCTACCCGTTCTATGTGCTGCGCCTGATCGGCGGCTTGTTGTACCTTGGCGGCATGCTGATCATGCTGTGGAACGTACTGAAAACCGCGACCAACGGCCGCTCGGTGCAAGTGAATATTCCAGCGGTTGCTACCGCCCACGCCTGAAGGAGACTTGACCATGGCTAACAACACAGGCGGCGGTTTGTCGCATGAAAAAATCGAGACCAGCAACTTTCTGATGATTGTGCTGATCCTGCTGGTCTTGCTGGTCGGCGGGCTGGTGGAGATCGTGCCGCTGTTCTTCCAGAAGTCCACCACCGAGCCGGTCAAGGGCCTGCAGCCCTACACCGCGCTGCAGCTCGCCGGGCGGGACATCTACACCCGCGAAGGGTGCTACAACTGCCACTCGCAGATGATCCGGCCGTTCCGCGCCGAGACCCTGCGCTATGGCCACTACTCGGTGGCGGGCGAGTTTGTCTATGACCACCCGTTCCAGTGGGGCAGCAAGCGCACCGGCCCCGACCTGCACCGCGTGGGCGGCAAGTACAGTGACCAGTGGCAGCGCGATCACCTGAACAACCCGCGCGACCTGGTACCCGAATCCAATATGCCGGCTTACCCCTGGCTGCTGAAGAACGCAGTGGATGCGGACACCATGCCGGCCCACATGAAGGCGCTGCGTGCGGTGGGCGTGCCCTACACCGACGAGCAGATCAGCAAGTCGGTGGCCGAGCTCCAGGGCAAAACCGAGGTCGATGCGGTGATTGCCTACCTGCAGGTGCTCGGCACCTTGGTCAAATAAGCCGGAGGCGCCCAAAATGGACTTTGATGTCAACACCCTGCGTGCCATGGCCACTGTGCTCAGTTTCATCACCTTCATTGGTATCGTGGTCTGGGCCTATTCACACCGGAATGCGGCTGATTTCGACGAGGCAGCCCAGCTGCCATTCGAGCAGGACTGAGCGCGCGACAGCGAAAGGAAAACACCCATGAGCGATTTCACAAGCAACTTCTGGCCGGTCTTCGTCACCGTGGTCACCCTGGTCAGCATCGTGGCCTGTCTGCTGCTGCTGTGGTTCACCGGCAAGGCGCGCGCCATGACGGCGACAGATAACACGACCGGTCATGTCTGGGACGGCGATCTGCGCGAGATGAACAACCCCCTGCCACGCTGGTGGGCGTGGTTGTTTGTACTGACCGTCATATTTGCGTTGATTTATCTGGCGCTTTACCCGGGGCTGGGCAACTACGCTGGCACGCTGGGCTGGACATCGACCGGCCAACACCAGGCTGAATTGGACAAAGGTAACGCTGAGGTGGCGCCCCTGTACGCCAAGTTCACGGCGATGGCGCCTGAGGCGGTGGCCGCTGACCCACAGGCCATGGCGATCGGGGAGCGCCTGTTCATGAACAACTGCGCCCAGTGCCACGGCTCGGATGCACGCGGCAGCAAGGGCATTCCTAACCTGACCGACACTGACTGGCTGCACGGCGGTGCGCCCGCCACCATCAAGGAGACCCTGATCAAGGGCCGCCTGGGCAACATGCCGCCCATGGCAGCGGCGGTTGGCAGCCCGGAGGATGTGCGCAACGTGGCACAGTATGTGCTGAGCCTGTCTGGCAGCCCGCACGACTCCTTGCAAGCTGCGCTGGGCAAACCCAAGTTCGCGGTCTGTGCGGCTTGCCACGGTGCTGATGGCAAGGGCAACCCGGCGCTCGGTGCCCCCAACCTGACTGACGACATCTGGCTGCACGGCTATGGCGAGGCGGCTATTTTGGCCATGGTCAACAACGGCAAGGTGAACCAGATGCCGGCCCAGGCCGACAAACTGACCGAGGCCCAGATCCATGTGCTGGCGTCCTATGTCTGGGGTTTCTCCAACAAGGGCGTGGCCGCGACGAAATGATGCCACCTGAGCGGAAGGTGATCCCGATCCGGCCAGAGCCCATGGCAGCGGCGGGTACGGGCGAGGGTGCCCGTGGCGTGGATGGCGAGATGATTTCGCTTTACGCCTCGCACGAGAAAATCTACCCGCGCAGCGTCTCCGGCCTGTTTTCGCGCTGGCGCTGGGCCATGGTGGTGCTGACGCAGCTGGTGTTTTATGGCTTGCCCTGGCTGGAATGGGGCCAGCGCCAGGCCGTGCTGTTTGACCTGGGCGCGCGGCGTTTCTACATTTTCAGCTTGGTACTGTACCCGCAGGATTTCATTTACCTCACCGGTTTGCTGGTGATCTCTGCGCTGTCGCTGTTTCTGTTCACGGCGGTGGCCGGGCGGCTGTGGTGCGGCTATGCCTGCCCGCAGACGGTGTACACCGAGATCTTTTTGTGGATCGAGAAGCGCGTCGAGGGTGACCGCTCGGCGCGCATGCGCCGTGATGCCAAGCCGTGGTCAGCGGACTGGCTGTGGCGCAAGGGCGCCAAGCACGGCCTCTGGCTGGCGGTGGCTTTGTGGACCGGCTTCACCTTTGTCGGCTACTTCACGCCGGTGCGCGAGCTTGCGCGTGAATCGCTGCAGCTGAGTCTGAGCGCCTGGGAGCTGTTCTGGACCCTGTTTTACGGTTTTGCCACCTACGGCAACGCCGGCTTCATGCGTGAGCAGGTGTGCAAGCACATGTGCCCTTACGCCCGGTTTCAGAGCGCCATGTTTGACCGTGACACCTTGATCGTCACCTACGACCAGGCCCGTGGCGAACCGCGCGGCGCGCGCTCACGCAAGGCCGACTTGGCGGTGCTGAATCTGGGGTCTTGTGTCGACTGCAGCCTGTGCGTCCAGGTTTGCCCGACCGGCATCGACATCCGGCGTGGCCTGCAGTACGAGTGCATTGGTTGTGGCGCCTGTGCCGACGTCTGCGACACGGTGATGGACAAGATGGGCTATGCGCGCGGCTTGGTCAAATACACCACCGAGAACGCCATGAGCCGAGGCTGGACGCGGGCTCAGACCTTGCGCCACGTGCTACGGCCGCGTATTTTGGTTTACACCAGCGTGCTCGGGGCGATTGTGGTGGCCATGCTGGTCAGCCTGTCGCTGCGCACGCCATTCAAGGTGGACGTGGTGCGTGACCGTGGCATCACGGCACGCATCGTGGGTGCCGGCCGGATCGAGAACGTCTACCGGCTGCAGCTGATGAATGCGACCGAGTCGGCGCAGCAGTACAAGTTGTCGGTTACCGGTCTGCCAGGGCTGGCGATCAGCTCGGAGCCCCTGGTGGCGGTGGATGCCACCCAGTCGCGGTGGGTCGCCGTGCGGGTGCAATTACCGCCTGAGGGCGCAGCGCCTGGCTCGCACCCGATCCGCTTTGAAATTGATTCACTTGACGCCGGTGGGCACCTGAGCGAACGCTCTGTGTTCCTGGTGCCGCAACCCTAAGGCTGTGAAGACTATGACAACACTTGAAAACGCTGCTACTGATGCCCCTGCACCCTGGTGGAAGTTTGGCCATGTCTGGCTGGTGGTATCGGGCCCGCTGGTGGTGGTGGTGGCCAGTTTCATCACCCTTTACCTGGCCGTGACCCGACCTGATCCGGTGGTCAGCGAGAACTATTACCAGCAGGGCATCAACATCAATCAAACGCGCCAGGCGGGTCAGGACGCCAGCTTGGCGCCGGCGATGAAGGCCCGTAACCACGCGGCCACCGGGGTGGTTCCCGAGCCCCGCCCGGTGACCAAACCTTGATGGCCACAGCGATGGATGCAAAAGAACAACCGCCCCCGTGGTCACAGCGCCTGATGGCGATTGTCTGGCCTGGCTTTTTGGTCGCCTGCCTGCTGGAGGTGCTGGTGTTTGCCCTGGTCGACCCGCAGGACGTGCGCTGGCTGGGTCATCAGCTGCTGTCCTCAAGGGAAGCTGTTTACACGCTGACCTTCTTTGTGTTTTGGCTGATGGCGATGCTGTCGAGCGGGCTCACCTACCTGCTGTCAGCCCGGCTCAGTGGCAGGCCTTGGGGTTGACGATGTCCTTGAGCGCATCGGCATTGAGGATGTGCACATGGCGTTGGTGGACTTCGATGATGCCCTCTTCAGCAAACTTGGAAAAAGTGCGGCTCACGGTCTCCAGCTTGAGCCCGAGGTAACTGCCAATTTCTTCACGTGTCATGCGCAGCACCAGCTCGGAACGGGAGAAGCCACGCGCATGCAGGCGCTGCACCAGGTTGAGCAGAAATGCCGCCAAGCGCTCCTCGGCGCGCATGCTGCCCAGCAGCAGCATCACCCCGTGTTCACGCACGATCTCGCGGCTCATGATTTTGTGCACATGGTGTTGCAGGGCGTTGATGTCGCGTGACAGTTCTTCGATCCGGTCAAATGGCATGACACACACTTCTGCGTCTTCCAGCGCCACTGCGTCGCAGGCGTGGCGGTCGTTGACGATGCCGTCCA
>CAJAXU010000088.1 GCA_903948045.1 uncultured beta proteobacterium
GACGGCCTGTGGGACGTCTACAACCAGTACCACATGGGCATCACCGCCGAAAACGTGGCCAAGGCGCACGGCATCACCCGCGACATGCAGGACGCACTGGCCCTGGCCAGCCAGCACAAGGCCGCGGCTGCGCAAGACGCCGGCCGGTTCAAAGACGAAATCGTGCCCTTCAGCATCGCCCAGAAAAAAGGCGAGCCGCTGGTGTTTGCCGCCGACGAATACCTGAACCGCAAAACCAGCGCCGAAGCGCTGGCCGGCCTGCGTCCCGCATTTGACAAGGCCGGTGGCGTGACCGCCGGCAATGCCTCTGGCCTGAACGACGGCGCCGCTGCCGTGATGGTGATGACCGCCAAAAAAGCTGCCGCTCTGGGCCTGACACCCCTGGGCCGCATCGCCAGCTTTGCCACCAGCGGGCTGGACCCGGCGCTGATGGGCATGGGCCCGGTGCCGGCTTCGCAAAAAGCCCTGGCCCGTGCCGGTTGGAGCGCGGCCGACCTCGACTTGTTGGAAATCAACGAAGCTTTCGCCGCCCAGGCCTGCGCCGTCAACCAGCAAATGGGCTGGGACACCAGCAAGGTCAACGTCAACGGTGGCGCGATTGCGATTGGTCATCCCATCGGCGCCTCTGGCTGCCGTATTCTCGTCACCCTGTTGCACGAGATGCAGCGGCGCAACGCCAAAAAAGGCATTGCCAGCCTGTGCATTGGCGGCGGCATGGGCGTGGCCCTCACCATTGAGCGCTAAGCACAGCGCAAAACCCCAGTTTCGAGTTAGTTAACAACCAAGAGGAGAGAATCATGAGTCAAAAAATCGCCTACGTCACCGGGGGCATGGGTGGCATCGGAACCGCCATCTGCCAACGCCTGCACAAAGAGGGCTACAAGGTCATCGCCGGTTGCGGCCCCACGCGTGACCACGCCAAGTGGATCGCCGAGCAGGCCGCCCACGGCTACACCTTCTACGCCTCGGTCGGCAATGTCGGCAATTGGGAGTCCACGGTCGAAGCCTTCACCAAGACCAAGGCCGAGCACGGCAGCATCGACGTGCTGGTGAACAACGCCGGCATCACCAAAGACCGCATGTTCATCAAGATGACGCGCGACGACTGGGACGCGGTGATCGAAACCAACCTCAACTCCATGTTCAACGTCACCAAACAGGTGGTGGCCGACATGGTGGAAAAGGGCTGGGGCCGCATTATCAACATCTCGTCGGTCAATGGCGAAAAAGGCCAGGCTGGCCAGACCAACTACTCGGCGGCCAAGGCCGGTATGCACGGCTTCTCGATGGCGCTGGCGCAAGAGCTCGCCACCAAGGGCGTCACAGTCAACACCGTCAGCCCGGGCTACATCGGCACCGACATGGTCAAGGCCATCCGCCAAGACGTGCTCGACAAGATTGTGGCCACCGTGCCCGTCAAACGCCTGGGTGAACCCAGCGAGATCGCCTCCATCATCGCCTGGTTGGCCTCAGAAGAAGGCGGCTACGCCACCGGCGCCGATTTCTCGGTGAATGGCGGCCTGCACATGGGCTAAGCGCCTTGCTGGCATCGCCCTGAAAAAGGCCCGCTCACGCGGGCTTTTTTTCGCCGGTTCACTCGGGTAAGGGCTTGGCGCCAACGCTACACTGAGGCCCGATTCCCTGACATGATTTTTCTCAACCTATCCGCGCCCAACCCATGACCCGCTACCACCTCTACGCCATCGGCAACGCCCTGGTCGACTCTGAATACGAAGTTTCTGACCAGCAGCTCCAGACTATGGGGGTGGACAAGCGTCACATGACGCTGATTGATGCGCCAAGACGCACAGAACTGTTGGGGCACTTGCACGGTGCCAAAACCCGGCGCACCGGTGGCGGCTCGGCCGGCAACACCGTGGTGGCGCTGTCGCAGTTGGGCGGCAAGGCCTTTTACTCCTGCCGGGTCGCGGATGATGAATTGGGCGCCTTCTACACGCAAGACCTGCTGTCGCACGGCGTGGCCACCAACCTCACACACACCCAGCAGTTGCCGGGCCAGACCGGCAGCTGCATGGTGATGGTCACACCGGATGCCGAGCGAAGCATGAGCACCTTTTTGGGCGCTACCGCCGATCTGAATCACACCGCCCTGCACGAGGCCGACATCGCCCGCTCGCAGGTCTATTACATGGAAGGCTACCTGGCAGCCTCACCCACAGGGCTGGACGCCGCCTTGCAAGGACGGGCCATCGCCAAAGCGGCGGGGGTAGCCCTGGCCAGCACGCTCAGCGATGTGTCGATGATCAATTTTTGCCGCCCTGGGCTGGACGCCATCATCGGTGACGGCCTGGACTTCCTGTTTTGCAATGAAGAAGAAGCCCAGGTCTGGTGTGGCACCCAAGACATGGCGCAAATTTGCGGTCAAATCGCCCCCCTGGCCCGTACCGTTTGCCTCACGCGTGGCCCACTCGGCTGCATCGTGCTGGAGTGTGGCGGCCAGGCAGCGGTGCCTGCCGCGAAAGTCAAGGCCATCGACACCAACGGTGCAGGCGACATGTTTGCCGGCGCCTTTTTGTACGCGGTCACGCACGGCCACAGCCATACCCAAGCGGCTTGGCTGGCCAATCAGGCGGCGGCGCAGGTGGTCAGCCAGTATGGCAACCGCCTCAGTGCAGAGGCCATGGGCGGCATCAAGACCCGGTTCGAGCAGCAACTGCAAGCGGCCTGAGCAGCGCCTCGCGCGTCAGCAGCAGCACCTGGTCGTCGCCGGCGCTGGTGGTGAGCCAGACCGGCTCCAGGGTGGGGAAGGCGGCCTCGAAATGCTCGCGTTCGTTGCCGATCTCCAGCACCAGCACCCCCTGCGGCGTCAGCTGGGCCGGCGCATGCGCCAACAAGGCGCGGATGAAATCCATGCCATCCACGCTGCCAGCCCGGTTGCCATCCAGCGCCAGCGCCGGTTCAGCCTTGAACTCGGGTGGCAAGGCGGCCATGCTTTGGGCGTTGACGTAGGGTGGGTTGCACAGGATCAGGTCATAGGGCCCGCGCACCTGGGCAAGACCGTCAGACGTCAACAGCCTGATGCGCTCCTTTAGATCGTGTTTGTCGACGTTGATACGGGCCACTGCCAGCGCGTCGGGCGACAGGTCAGACGCATCCACCGCCAGCTCGGGCCAGACCATGGCCGCCAGCACCGCCAGGCTGCCGTTGCCGGTGCACAGGTCCAGCGCGCGGCGGGTTTCCGGGCCGAGCCAGGCATCCAGTGATTCGTCCATCAACAGCTCGGCAATCAGCGAGCGCGGCACGATGACCCGCTGGTCCACATAAAACGGCACGCCCATCAGCCAGGCCTCGTGCGTCAGGTAAGCGGCGGGTTGGCGGCTGGTGATGCGTGCTTCTAAAAGTGTAGCTACATCGCCTTGCTGCACAAGGCTTACCGGCTGATTTGCCCTGGAATCCGGGTTCGTGGCGGGGTCGTCCAGCGGGGTGTCGAGCGGCAGGCCCAGGCGCCACAGCACCAGCCAGGCGGCCTCGTCAAACGCGTTTTCGGTGCCATGCCCAAAGGCCACGCCGGCCGCTTCAAGCTGGCGGGCGCTTTGGGTGATCAGGTCCAGCAGGGTCACTCAGTCCCGCAGCAGGTCGTTCAGGCTGGTCTTGGCGCGGGTTTGGGCATCAACGCGTTTGACGATGATGGCCGCATACAGGCTGTACTTTCCACCGTCTTTGGGCATGCTGCCACTGATCACCACCGAGCCGGCTGGCACGCGGCCGTAGCTCACGGTGCCGGTGGCGCGGTCGTAAATCGGGGTGCTCTGGCCGATGTACACGCCCATCGAGATCACCGAGTTTTCTTCCACAATCACGCCTTCCACCACCTCGGAGCGGGCGCCGATGAAGCAGTTGTCCTCAATGATGGTGGGGCCGGCCTGCATCGGCTCGAGCACGCCGCCAATGCCGACGCCGCCGCTCAGGTCCACGTTCTTGCCAATCTGGGCGCACGAGCCCACCGTGGCCCAGGTGTCCACCATGGTGCCCTCGTCCACATAGGCGCCGATGTTGACGTACGAGGGCATCAGGATCACGCCCTTGGCCAGGTAGCTGCCGCGCCGGGCCACCGCTGGTGGCACCACGCGTACGCCGCTGGCTCTCATGGCGGCCTCGTCCAGGTGCGAGAACTTGGTCGGCACCTTATCAAAAAAGCCCAAATCGCCAGCGCGCATGATGGCGTTGTCTTTGAGCCGGAAGCTCAGCAACACGGCTTTTTTGATCCACTGGTGCGTGGTCCACTGACCCACGCCGTCACGAGTGGCCACACGCAGGCGCCCGCCATTGAGCTCGGCGATCACGTGCTCCACGGCAGCCACGATCTCGGGCGGCGCCGACTTGGGCGAAAAGTTGGCGCGGTCTTCCCACGCGGCGTCCAGGGTGGCTTGCAGGGCTTGGGTCATGTCGGTTTCTTCTTTCAGGTTCTGGATGTGACAAATTGGACAATGCGCTGGGCCGCTTCCACGCATTCGGCGGTATCGGCCACCAGGGCCATGCGAATGCGCTGCGTCCCCGGGTTACCGCCCGGGCCCTCGCGGGCCAGGTAGGAGCCGGGCAAAACCGTCACATTGTAGAGAGCGTGCAGCTCACGGGCAAAAGCCGCGTCGTCGCCCCGCACCCGGGCCCACAGGTAAAAGCCGGCGTCGGGCAGGGCCACGTCCAGCACCCCGGCCAGAATCGGCGTCACCTGGGCAAACTTGCTGCGGTACTGCGCCCGGTTGTCCACCACATGCGCCTCGTCGCCCCAGGCGGCAACGCTGGCGCTTTGCACCACCGGGCTCATGGCGCTGCCGTGGTAGGTGCGGTACAGCAAAAAAGGTTTGATGAGCGCCGCATCGCCTGCCACAAAGCCGCTGCGCATGCCGGGCACGTTGCTGCGCTTGGACAAGCTGGTGAAGGCGATCAGGTTTTTGAAGTCGGCCCGGCCCAGTTGTGCGGCCGCTTCCAGCCCACCCAGCGGCGGCTCGTCACGGAAATAAATCTCGCTATAGCACTCGTCCGAGGCAATCACAAAGCCGTGCCGGTCGCTCAAGGCAAACAGGTTTTGCCACTCCGCCAGCGGCATCACCGCACCGGTCGGGTTGCCGGGTGAGCAAACAAACAGCAGCTGGGTGCGGGCCCAAACGGCCTCGGGCACGCTGTCCCAATCGGCGGCAAAGTTGCGGGTCGGGTCGCTGGCGACAAAGTAGGGCTCGGCCCCGGCCAGCAGCGCCGCGCCCTCGTAAATTTGGTAGAACGGGTTGGGGCAGACCACCAGCGGCGCGGGCTGCCCGGTGGGTGAGGGCGCCACCACGGTCTGGGCCAGCGCAAACAGCGCCTCGCGCGAGCCGTTCACCGGCAGCACCTGGGTGGCCGGGTTCAGGCTCAGGCCATAGCGGCGCTGCAGCCACTGGCAGCAGGCCTCGCGCAATTTGGGTTCGCCCGCGGTGGCCGGGTAGGCGGCCAGGCCGCTCGGTGTGCTGTAGATGGCATCCACCATCGCCTGCTGGATGAAGGGCGGTGTGGCATGTTTGGGCTCACCCATACCCAGGCTGATCGGCGCATAAGCCGGGTTGGGGACCGTGCCGGCAAACAGCTGGCGCAGGCGCTCAAAGGGGTAGGGGTGAAGTTTGGCGAGCAGGGGGTTCATGCGGCCCGATTATCCCCGGCTGCTCAGTCAAATACGTCGGTCTGGGCCAGCAGCTTGCCAGCCGCGTCTTTGGCTGCCAGTTGGGGGGTGGATTGCAGCGGCCATTGCACGGCTACGGTGGGGTCGTCCCAGCGCAGGCTGCGTTCGTGTTCGGGGTACCAGTAGTCGGTGGTTTTGTACAAAAACTCGGCGCTGTCGCTGGTCACCACAAAGCCGTGGGCGAAGCCAGGCGGCACCCACAGTTGGCGGTGGTTGTCGGCGCTCAATGTCACGCCCACCCACTGGCCAAAGTGCGGTGAGCTGCGGCGCAGGTCAACCGCGACGTCGAACACCTCACCGTGCGTCACCCGCACCAGTTTGCCCTGCGGATGCTGAATCTGGTAGTGCAGGCCGCGCAGCACGCCCTGGGCCGATTTACTGTGGTTGTCTTGCACAAACTGCACATCCAACCCGGTGCACTGGGCAAAGTCGCGCGCGTTGAAACTCTCAAAAAAGAAGCCGCGTGCATCGCCGAATACCTTTGGTTCCAAGATCAGCACGCCGGGCAGGGCGGTGGGGGTAACGCTGTAGGGCATGGCTTACTTCAGCAAGCCCAGCAAATACTGCCCGTAGCCATTTTTAGCCAGTGGCGCCGCCAGTTTGTGCAGCTGCTCGGCATTGATCCACTGCTGCCCATAGGCAATTTCTTCCGGGCAGGCTACCTGCAGGCCTTGGCGCTTTTGCAGGGTGGCGATGAAGCTGGCGGCCTCCAGCAGGCTGTCGTGGGTGCCGGTGTCCAGCCAGGCATAGCCCCGGCCCATGATCTCCACATCCAGCTGGCCCAGCTCCAGGTAGCGCCGGTTCACATCGGTGATTTCCAGCTCGCCGCGCGGCGATGGCTTGATGCTGGCCGCAATGTCGCACACCTGTTGGTCGTAAAAATAAAGGCCGGTTACGGCGTAATTGCTCTTTGGCTGCTTGGGCTTTTCTTCGATGCTTATGGCGCGCTGCTGTGCATCAAAAGCCACCACGCCATAGCGTTCCGGGTCATGCACATGGTAGGCAAACACGGTGGCGCCATCGGTACGGGCATCGGCACTTTTGAGCTGTTTGACCAGATCATGGCCATAAAAGATGTTGTCACCCAGCACCAGCGCGCTGGGCTGGTCGGCTACGAAGCTGCGCCCGATGATGAAGGCCTGCGCCAGGCCATCCGGGCTGGGCTGCACCGCGTATTCGATGTGCATGCCCCATTGGCTGCCGTCGCCCAGCAGCTCAGCAAAGCGCGGTGTGTCGTGTGGGGTGGAGATCACCAGCACCTCTCGGATGCCGGCCAGCATCAGCGTGCTCAAGGGGTAGTAAATCATCGGCTTGTCGTACACCGGCATCAGCTGCTTGCTGACCGCCTGCGTCACCGGGTACAGCCGCGTGCCGGAGCCACCGGCCAGGATGATGCCTTTGCGTTGTGTTGTCATGCGCTCACCTTCAGGGGCTTGTCGGCGCTGCCGCCTCCAAAACGGCGGTCGCGCTGGGCGTAGGAGTTAATGGCTTGCTCCAGTTCGGCCTCGCCGAAGGCGGGCCACAGCACCTCGGTGAAATACAGCTCGGTGTAAGCCAGCTGCCACAGCATGAAGTTGCTGATGCGAGCCTCGCCCCCGGTGCGGATCAGTAGGTCTGGCTCGGGCGCAAAGGCGGTGCTGAGGTAAGGCGCCAAGGCGTCCTCGGTCAGGGCTTCGGGCGCGGCCTCGGGGTTGGCCGCCTGCCAGGCCCGCACGGCCTGCAGCAGGTCCCAGCGGCCGCCGTAGTTGGCCGCAATGGTGAGCGTGATGGCGGTATTGTGCGCAGTGCTAACCTGGGCATCGTTGATCAGCGCTTGAATGCGGGCATTGAAGCCCGAGGTGTCACCGATGACGCGCAGCCGCACGCCGCGGTCATTCATGTCACGCACCTCTTTTTGCAGGTACAGCGCCAGCAAGCCCATCAGCCCAGACACCTCATCGGCCGGGCGTTTCCAGTTTTCGGTGCTGAAGGCAAACAGTGTCAGGTAGCGCACGCCGCGTTCGGCGCAGGCCTGTACCAGCGCGCGCACCCGCCGCGCCCCGCTGGCATGGCCCATTGCCACGGGCAATGACCGTTGCTGAGCCCAGCGTCGGTTGCCATCCATGATGACGGCAATGTGCTGCGGCACCGGGTTGAGTGTTGGAAACTGATGTATGGCCATGATCGCCAACCTTAAGGCGGCCTGCGCCGCATGGATGAAAAGGAACGAGGCCCCCCTGAGCCTTTCACTGAAGCGGTCTTTTGTCAGACCTTTACTTTGAAACAATTTTACCGGCTTTGTGCAGGGCAGGGTAGCCAAACGCCCAAGCGCCCGGCCCACCTTTATCGCGGCTGCGGCCTACGAGCCGCTGCGCGACGACTCTGTGGCGCTGGCCGAATTCTGCAAAGAGCGCGGCGTGTCGCACCGGCTGGAAATGCATCAGGGCGTGCTTCACGGCTTTTTGGCGCGCCTGGCCAGGGTGACCAAGAGCAGCACCAGTGCACCGGCGGCCATACCGGCCAGGGCATCCAGCAAGGTAGGCGCGACAGCGGCCAGCAGCACGCCGATGCCCGGCACAGCGGCCAAGGGCAGCGCGAGCTGTTCCAGCCCGTGGTGCAGCGCCGGCCAGCCGTGCACCAGAATGCCACCACCCACCATGAACATGGCCAGCGTCCCCGCCACCGACAAAAACTTCATCAGCAGTGGCGCCGCCCGCAGCAACAGCGCACCCAGCGCCCGCTGCGCGCCCGCAGCCATGTTGGCACTGCTGCGCTGGCTGAGCCATAGCCCGGCGTCATCCAGCTTCACGATCGCCGCGACCACGCCATACACCCCCACCGTCATGATCAAGGCAATGCCCACCAGCACGCCAAGCTGCACGCTGAAAGCCTTGTCAGCCACCGTGCCCAGAGAAATGACGATGATCTCCGCCGACAAAATGAAGTCAGTGCGCACCGCGCCGCGGATTTTGTCGCGCTCAAATGCCAGCACGTCCAGCGCCGGGTTGGCCAACGCGGTGGCCAGTGCCGCGCGGTGCGCATCCGCCTGATCGGGGTCTTGCTGGTAGTGGTGCGCCAGTTTTTCAAAGCCCTCGTAGCACAAAAACGCACCACCCAGCATCAACAGCGGCAGTACCAGCCAGGGCGCAAAGCTGCTGATGAGCAGCGCCGCCGGCACCAAAATAGCCTTGTTGCGCATCGACCCCTTGGCCACGGCCCACACCACCGGCAACTCGCGATCGGCACTCACGCCCGCGACCTGCTGCGCATTGAGCGCCAGATCGTCGCCCAGCACCCCAGCGGTCTTTTTTGCAGCCACCTTGCTCATCAACGCCACATCGTCGAGCAGCGTGGCAATATCGTCAATCAGCGCAAAAAGGCTAGAGCCGGCCATCGATGGTATCCCATGGGCAGTGCCCAAAACACAAGCGCCGATGATAGACGCCGGGCGTCATGCCCGGCCACGACCGTGAGCCCATGATTTTTCAGCCGCCAGTGCTGGCCCCACTTGGGGAACTTTGTTTGTGCTGATGCTGGTGCTCTATGTGCGCTCTTTGCCCGCAAGTGTAATAACAGCGTGAACTTGCACCTGTTTGACCAGCCGTACCGCTTCCGATTTGAATTCTTAGGTGTACACACCCTGAGGCTAGACGCCTTTTCTGTTGCTCTTTTCACTTTCTCCAATTAATGAAGTATTCCATCAGCATTCAGGTGCTATTTTTTAAGGGCAAGCTAAGACGGCCATTTGTGAGCGATTCAGCGCTGCTGAATCGCTGTTGAAGGATTCGGTCGGCATGATCGATCTGCCACCTACGTCATGCCGTGCGACCAGGGTTGGGCTTTATTCACAAAGCATGAACCTCTGGTCTGAACCGTCTAATTCTCTTTATGCTGTCAGCGATTCCATCTGGTCAGACGTGCTTAACCACTGTTCTTCCAGGGACTGCAATTCCGCGCTGACGACCTTCAGGCGTTTGCCCAGCTCAGCCAGTTCCAGCGGGGGCAGGGCGGTGCAGAGGCGGGCTTCTAGGGTGGTGCTCTCAGACTGTAGGGCGGCCATGCGGGTGTCGAGCTCGTCGAGCTGGCGTTGCAGGGCGCGGGCGCCGGGGGCGGGCGCAGCTTGGGGCGCCGGCGCCGGCGCGGCCACCTTGGCGGCGGCTTTGGGGGCGGCGTTGGCTTCTTTGATGGCTTCGCGCTGGCGCTTGGCTTCGTCGAGCAGGTAGCGCTGGTAGTCGTCGAGGTCGCCGTCAAACGGGGCGACGCCACCGCGCGAGACCATCCAGAATTCGTCGCAGACGGCGCGCAGCAGGGCGCGGTCGTGGCTGACCAGCATCACGGTGCCTTCAAATTCATTGAGCGCCATGCTCAGCGCCTCGCGTGTGGCCAGGTCCAGGTGGTTGGTGGGCTCGTCCAGCAGCAGCAGATTGGGGCGCTGCCAGACGATCATGCACAGCACCAGGCGGGCTTTTTCACCGCCGCTCATGCTGCCCACGGCCTGCTTGACCATGTCGCCGCTGAAATTGAAGTTGCCTAAAAAGCTGCGCAGGTCTTGCTCGCGCGTGGCCTGGCCGGCAATTTTGCCGATGGCGGTGAGGTCTTTCACGAGCCGGATCATGTGCTCCAGCGGGGTGTCGGCCGGGCGCAGCACATCCAGCTCTTGCTGGGCAAAGTAGCCGATGTTCAGGCCCTTGCCTTCGGTCACGTCGCCGCCGATGGGCTGCAGCGCGCGCGCCACGGTTTTAACCAGGGTCGATTTGCCTTGGCCGTTGGCGCCCAAGATGCCGATGCGCTGGCCGGCCAGCACCGAGCGGCTGACGTTTTGCACGATGACGGTGGGCCGGGTGCCGGCGGGTGCGTCGTCGGGCGGCGGGTAGCCAAAGCTGACGCCCTGCATCGAGAGCATGGGGTTGGGCAGGTTGGCCGGCTCTTTGAACTCAAAGGTAAAGTCTGCCTCGCTGAGCAGCGGGGCGATTTTTTCCATGCGGTCCAGCGCCTTGACGCGGCTTTGCGCCTGCTTGGCCTTGCTGGCCTTGGCCTTGAAGCGGGCAATGAACTTCTGCAGGTGGGCGATTTTGTCTTGCTGCTTGGCGTAAGCGCCTTGCTGGAGCGCCATTTGCTCGGCGCGCAGGTCTTCAAACTTGCTGTAGTTGCCGCCGTAGCGTGTGAGCTTGGCGCTTTCGATGTGCACGGTGACGTCAGTCACAGCATCCAAAAATTCGCGGTCATGGCTGATGACCA
>CAJAXU010000089.1 GCA_903948045.1 uncultured beta proteobacterium
CCACCGCCCGGCCGAACTCTCAGGCGGTGAGCGCCAGCGGGTGGCGATCGCGCGCGCGCTGGTGACGCAACCCGATTGCGTGCTGGCCGACGAGCCCACCGGCAACCTGGACCGCAGCACTGCCCACGGCGTGTTTGACCTGATGCTGGAGCTGGCGCAGAGCCAGGGCACCGCCTTTGTGCTGGTGACGCACGACGCCTCATTGGCGGCACGCTGCCAGCGACGCTTGCAGTTGGTGGTGGGTCGGCTGGGTGAGCTGCCGGTTTGAGCCGCTTGGGCTAAAGCCCCAGGGCGGCCGAAGCAGTGCGGGTTTAGGAAATGGCTGGCGCCTGTGCCGAGTGATGAATTCCTGAATTATTAGTCTAATTTTCCGAAATTATCGGGGTTATATTCCGAAATTTACGCTAGTATGGGTCGATGAATATGCCGTCCCTTTACCCGCGTCGGATTGAACAGCGCCTTGCGGAAGCGCTGCTGGACACGCCTGTCGTCTTGCTGGCGGGGCCACGCCAAGCAGGCAAGACGACCTTGGTTCGCCAACTTGCTGCGAAGGGTCTACGTTACCTGACCCTGGACGACGAATTGACGCTGTTGGCCGCCCGTGCAGATCCGGTGGGCCTGATCCGTAGCCTAGATCGTGCCGTGATCGATGAAATTCAGCGGGCACCACAGTTGCTGCTGGCCATCAAGAAAAGCGTTGACGAAGATCGCCGGCCGGGGCGGTTTTTGCTGACGGGGTCGGCCAATTTGATGGCCTTGCCACTCGTTGCCGATTCACTGGCCGGCCGCATGGAGACCTTGTCCCTGCTGCCCCTGTCGCAAACCGAAATCGAAGGCCACTCGGCCAACTGGATCGACCAGGCGTTCGCAGGGCAGCTGCTCAAAACCGACGCACTGGCGTTGGGTGACGCGCTGACCGATCGTGTGTTGCGGGGCGGCTATCCTGAGGCGATCACCAGGGACTCAGCCAAGCGCAGGATGGCCTGGGCCCGGCAGTATGTCGATGCCCTGATTCAGCGCGACGTGCGCGACGTCGCTGGTATCGACAAGCTGGACCAATTGCCGCGGTTTTTGAACGCCTTGGCGCAGACCGCAGGGCAGATGTGCAACTATTCGCAGTTGGCTGGGCAGGTGGGCTTGGACGGCAAAACGGCAGCCCGGTATGCCGGCGTTTTTGAGACCATGTATCTGCTCAAGCGCGTCGACGTCTGGGCGCGCAACCGCCTGAGCCGCGTGGTCAAAACGCCAAAGCTGCAGTTCATCGACGCTGGCCTGCTGGCCATGCTCATGAACCTGGGCATAGAGGAAGTTCGCCGTGATCGGAGCCGGTTCGGCCAGGTGCTGGAGACCTTCGTTTTTGGCGAGTTGCTCAAGCACACCACCAGCGCAGAGGGCGACTACCAGTTGCTGTATTACCGCGACGCGGACAAGGTGGAGGTCGATATCGTGATCGAGAACGCTGCCGGACAACTGGTGGGGGTTGAGGTGAAGGCCTCGGCCACGGTCAAAGCCAGTGATTTGCGTGGTTTGCGAAAGCTAGCCGCCCTGGCGGGCGACCAATTCAAAATGGGCGTGCTGTTGTACGACGGCGCTGAGACGCTGCCCTTGGGCGACGGCGTCTGGGCCGCACCGCTGTCTAGCTTGTGGGGTACAGCGCCCGACTGTCGATGACGGTGCCTGGTCGCTGATGGTCAAGCCTCAAGCAACCCGGTTAAACCACAAAATCGACAGCCCGGCTGAGGCGATCACCAGCAGGGCCGCGGCCAGGGCCAGCAGGCCGGAGATTTCGGTTTCTTTCTTTTCCAGCGTCAGGCGAGTGCTGAGGGTCTCGTAGACTTTTTTCAGCGTATCGGCCGTGCCGGCGTAAAAGTACTCGGCCTGGGTCTGCAGTGCGATTTTCTTCAGGGTGTCTTCGTCGAGCTTGACGCGCATTGACCAGCCCTCAAAGCCGATGGTCTCACCGTTGACTGTGCCTATGCCCACGGTATAGACCTTAACGCCCCGGTCAGCTGCCAGCTTGGCTGCCTCCAGCGAATCCACGCCGGTGGTGCGCTGCCCGTCTGTTAGCAAAATGATAGCAGCCGAGCCATATGAGCCGGCGGCTACAGGCACAAATGCCTTAGGTTCTTGGGGTGCCGCCTGGTCGATCGCCACGCCCTGCTGGCGCTGCCGGCCGCCCACCATGGCGTTCAGATCGATGCCGGCGTTGGGGAAGATGGTGGCCAGCGACATCACGATGCCGTTGCCAATGGCCGTGCCGCGCTGCATTTGAAAGCGGTCGATCGCCGACACCAGGTCCTCCCGGTTGACGGTGGGTACCTGCACCACTTGGGCCGAGCCGGCAAAGGCCACAATGCCCACCTTCACCTGCCGCGGCAGCTGCGCCAGAAAAGCCTTGGCCGCGTTTTGTGCCGCCACCAGGCGGTTGGGTTGCACGTCGGTGGCGCGCATGCTGCCCGACACGTCCATGGCCAGCATGATGGTTTCTTGCGTCATCGGCAGGCTGACCACAGCAAAGGGCCGGGCGGCGGCCAGTAGCAGCAGGGTGATGGCCAGCAACAGCAGCAGTGGCGGAATATGCCGGCGCAGCGTCAGGCCTGGCCCCATGGCGTCCTTGATGATAGACAGGCTGGCAAAGCGCAGCGCCAGCTTTTTGCGCCGGCGCAGCAGCCAAAAATACAAAGCCACCAGCAGCGGCACGGCCAACAGCAGCC
>CAJAXU010000090.1 GCA_903948045.1 uncultured beta proteobacterium
GCAGCGGTATTTTCTGTTTTGAACGCTGTGGACATCCGGGTTGACGACTTGCAAGGCGAGGCCATCAAGGCCTTGCTGCAATTGCATCTGGACGCCATGTACCAGCACTCCCCGCCTGAGAGTGTGCACGCGCTGGATGTCGAAGCACTGCGCCATCCGTCCATCACGTTTTGGACGGCGTGGGAGTCGGGCCACCTGTTGGGCTGCGGTGCCCTCAAGCGGCTTGACCAGGGCCACGGCGAACTCAAGTCCATGCGGACAGCCGATGCGCACCTGCGCAAAGGCGTTGCGCGCGCGCTGTTGCGGCACATTGAATCTGCTGCGCGGGCTGAAGGTATCCGGCGCCTCAGCCTGGAGACTGGCTCTACCGCGCCCTTTGCGGCGGCCCTTCGGTTGTACGCCAGCGAAGGTTTCGTGAACTGCGGCCCATTTGCTGACTACGCGCTGGATCCGTTCAGCGTGTTCATGAGCAAGTTATTGGCCGACCAGGCCCCAACACGCTGAGCATCTTCACCATGCTGAACGCCAACACACTCATCGCCCAAGGCCGGAGCCTATGGCGGCGCGCTGGCCCGCGGCGTGCGCAAGCAGCACATGGTGCACAAGCACTATCCCCAAAAGGTGCGGTTACCGGCGCTCCATGTGGTCTCGAATCCACTGGGAGAGTCCCTTTTCACTGATTTCTCCGGCCGCGACTGCCAGCATGGTCAATGTCGCATCCACCTGTGTGGCCCGTAGCCTGTGTCCGTTGAGCGCCAAGAACATACCGAGTGCCAAGAAAGCCGCTCGCTTGTTGCCATCGAAAAACGCGTGATTTTTAGCAAGGCCTATTCCGTATGCAGCGGCCAATTCAGCAACGTCCGGATCGCCGTAAAGTGCCAGATTCAAAGGCCGGGCCAGCGCCGAATCCAGCAACCCTCCGTCCCGCAGCCCGGGCGCGCCGCCATGCTCCGCCAAGCTTTCCTCATGCAAAAGCAGCAGAACCTGACGGTTCACCCATCGCCACCCGCTCATTTGGCCAACTGATGAAAAGTATCGCGGTATTCCCTCATAAACTCGCGGCCAATTTTCAATTGCTCCTCAAGGGTTGGGTCGTAAGGTGTCAGGGTGACGCCTTCTGCCGAATCGGTACAAAACACAGTGTCGCCTTTTTCAAGCTTCAGACGAGACAGCATTTCCTTCGGCAGAATGACGCCAACTGAATTGCCAATTTGAGTTAATTTGAGTGCCAACATTGCCTTGCCCCTTTTGTTATAACAACCGTAATAATATCCAAACCTGATGCTGACTGTCAACAAACTCATTCCCCAAGGCCAGGGGCTGGCTGCCGCTCTGCTCAAACGCGCCAGCACGGTCGAGCTGGATTGGGATGTGCGCCAGAAAAGCCGCTTTGACGCCACTGACTCGTCTGGCCGCAGCCTGGGCGTATTTTTGCCGAGGGGTACCGTTGTGCGCGGCGGCGATGTGCTGGTGGCGGAAGACGGCTCACTGGTACGTGTCACGGCCGCGCCCCAGCAGGTGCTGCGCATTACTCACTGCCAGGCCCATGGCACACCGTATGACCTGATCCGCGCCGCCTACCACCTGGGCAACCGCCATGTGCCGATCGAGCTCAAGCCCGACCACCTGCAGATTGAACCCGACCATGTGCTGGCCGACATGCTGCGCGCCATGCACCTGATCGTGAATCAGGTAGAACAGCCCTTTGAACCCGAGAACGGCGCCTACGCCACAGGCGGCCATGGCCATGGCCACAGTCATGGCGCAGCGCACCACGACCACGATCATGCGCATGACCCTGCACATGGCCACGACCCGCACGCGGGCCATGGCCACGCCCACTGAGCGCGCCGACCATGTCTGACACCAGCCTGCTGCAGCTGATGTGGCTGGCCTCGCCGGCCTTGCCGATTGGCGGCTTTTCTTACTCAGAATGCCTTGAAAGCAGCGTGGATGCTGGGTTTGTTGCTACAGAAAGTGAAGCATCGGACTGGCTGGCCGACCAGCTGCAGCTGAGCCTGGCGCGGTCTGAGCTGGCGGTGTTGGCGCAGGCCATTCCCGCCTGGCGGGCGCAGGACCACAGCCGCATCGCGACGCTCAACGCCTGGGTGCTGCAGACCCGCGAAAGCGCGGAACTGCGGGCACAAACCGAGCAAATGGGACGCTCGCTGCTGGAATGGCTGCGCAACCACACCACCGCCAGCGCCGAACAGATCCAGATCTTGGCCGCGCTGCAGCCGACCTACCCACTGGCCTTTGCCTTAGCCGCTGGCAGCACCACCGCACCGCTGCGCGACTGCCTGCTGGCCTTTGCCTTTGGCTGGGCCGAGAACATGATGCAGGCCGCCGTCAAGGCCGTGCCGCTGGGCCAAAGTGCTGGCCAGCGCATCCTGTCGCGCCTGGCGGCCGAGATTCCTGGTGCTGTCGACCACGCCCTGTCGCTCACCGACGACACCCGCCAAGCGTTTTCGCCCATGCTGGCCATCTTGTCGGCTCAGCATGAAGTGCAATACTCCCGCCTTTTCCGTTCCTGAAAGCCCCACCATGTCCGCCTTGCACCACATCGCCAACCGCACCCGCAAACTGCCACCCCTGCGCGTGGGCATTGGCGGTCCGGTCGGCTCCGGCAAAACCACGCTGCTGGAGATGCTGTGCAAAGGC
>CAJAXU010000091.1 GCA_903948045.1 uncultured beta proteobacterium
GCGACGAGGTGCTGCAAACCCTGCGCGACTCACTCGACCAGCTCAAGCTGTCGATCGACGCGATACACCTGCCACCCGGCGATGTCACCGCCCTGCTGGCCAACCTGCGCTACCGGCTCGAGCCGCGCCTGCGGGCCTGCGGCATCGAGCTGGAGTGGGCGGTGGATGCGCTGGAGCCTGTGGCCGGCTTGGATGCAGGCGCGATGCGCCAACTGCAGTTCATGCTGTTTGAGGCGATCTCGAACGTGATGCAGCACGCCCGGGCCAGCCAACTGCGCATCGAGGCCCGGCAGCTTGGGCCAGGCGTGCAGGTTCAGGTGGTGGACAACGGCTGCGGCTTTGACACCAGCCAGGTGGCGCGCCGCGGGCTGCGGCTGATGCAGGAGCGGGCCACGGCGATTGGGGCCCAGTTACAGATGCACAGCGCGCGGGGGCGAACAGAATTGACCATCCAGTTGGCTTGGGACCGCGCAAATAACTACGAACGATGAAGGCCAGCCAAGGAATGCGGTGGTGTTTATTTTGCATCTACTGCCTGATTTTTTGTAGTTCAACGCAGGCTTCGCCCCTGCAATTGAAACATGCGCAAGTGAGCGTCAACATCGATGGCCAAACCACATCGGCAGTACAGGTCGACTTGCCTTACGCATGGGACCGCCGTCAACCCGGAAAGGCTGGCGAGGCGACGTTCGACTTGGTATTCCACTTAGGGTTGCCGCCGACCGAGCCGTACAGCTTGTATTTGCCGCGTCTGGGCAATGCCTACGAAATTTGGTTGAACGGTGAACTGCTTGAGCGACGAGGTGACTTTGCAAGCTTCAATGGCCCAGATTTTGGCAAAAGCCCGGTTCATGTCCGTGTGATGCCGGAGCTGCTGAAGGCAGACAATCGGATGAGAATTCGCATCCGCGCAGATGCCGGTCGCCGCGCCGGCTTGTCGGCCGTTATGCTGGGACCTGAGCAGCTCATTTACCCGGATTACCAGCATCATTTTCGGTGGCGAATGACAGGTGCTTTGGTGGTTGTGATAGTCAGTGTTTTGGTTGGCGTGATGGCCCTCACATTGTGGGCTACCCAGCCCGTCAAGTTGGCCTCGGGGGATGTCCTTCGTGACAGGCTTTATCTGTTGTCTGGCGTTGCAGAATTGAGCTGGGCGTTCAGTTTGAGCGATAGGCTGCTGGAGGATCCGCCGCTTGCGTGGCCGTGGTGGGGTTTCGCCATTTTTATTGCGGCAGTGGTCTGGTTTTCTTCGATGCTGATGTTCTGTGCGGAACTGGCTGGTTGGCGGGGGAACAAGGCAGCTGTTTGGCTTAGCCGCTGGCTGGCAGTCATTTTTGCGGCCAGCCTCGTAGCTGTAACGCTAGCCTTGTTATTTGGACAAACGATCGCTCTGACGGTGATCTACGCGGTGTCCAGTGCGACAACGCTCGTCTTCATGCTTTTTTTCGCTTGGAAGGGCCTAAAGCAGAGGTCGATCCAGCACAGTGTCTTGTTAGTCGCGATTGTTTTTAATGGGTTGGTGGGTGCACGCGATGTCTACGTTCTCAGGCTTGCTTTGTCCTTTGGCGAAACGTTGTACCTACCGTACAGCTCATTGCTGTTTGGCCTGACCCTGGGCTACATCGTGCTGGACCGCTTTCGCGCTGCGAGTCAGCAAGTGGTGGAACTCAACGCCAACCTGGCGCGTCAGGTCGCACAAAAAGAAACTGAGCTCGCAACAAGTTACCAGCGCCTGGCGCAGGGTGTGCAAGAGCAGGCGCGCAGCGGTGAGCGCAGCCGGATATTGCGTGACATGCACGACGGCGTGGGCTCGCACATCAGCACGGCGATCCGCCAGCTGCAGTCCGGCCGGGCCAGTGGCGACGAGGTGCTGCAAACCCTGCGCGACTCACTCGACCAGCTCAAGCTGTCGATCGACGCGATA
>CAJAXU010000092.1 GCA_903948045.1 uncultured beta proteobacterium
GGAAGTCTCTGAATGAAACATGCTTTTGTGACCGGCGGCGGTGGCGACATCGGAGCAGCAATTGGCGCTCGGGCTCTTGCGGCGGGCTACCAAGTGGTGTTGGTCGATCAGGATGGCGCCCGTGCGCAGCAGCAAGCTGCTGCACTGAAGGGCGCTATCGGCCTGCCCTGCGATGTGACGGATGATGCCTCTGTCGAGGCAGCGCTTGACCGGGCCGCCGAAGCTTTCGGCGGCGCGCCTGATCTCGTCGTCAACTGCGCCGGCATTGCTAGGTTCGCGCCCCTGATGGACCAGTCGCTGGCCGACTTTCGTCGTGTTATCGATGTCAATCTGGTCAGTGGCTTCATCGTCGGGCGTGCCGCAGCACGCCGCATGGCCCAAAGAGGCTCGGGCTGTATCGTCAACATCACATCGATCAATGGCGTCACGCCCGCCCCCAACAGTGGCGCCTACCCGGCATCAAAATCGGGGTTGGCCAAACTGACCGAGCTGATGGCTGTCGAGTGGGGGCCTCTGGGTCTGCGCGTCAACGCCGTGGCGCCCGGCTTCATCGACGCGGGTCTGTCTACGCCATTTTTTGCCAACCAGTCCGTGCGAAGCCTACGGGAAAAAGCGGTCCCAAGCCGGCGCCTCGGGCGCTCCGAGGACATCGCAGATGCCGTGATATTTCTGGCGTCGGATGCGGCCAGCTACATCAACGGCCATGAACTGATCGTAGATGGCGGCGCCTCCCGAGCCTTGCTGGCTTTGCTGCCGCGAGAGGCACCAAGCCAATGATCAACACTGTGAGGCCCGCGCCCGACATCTTCAAATCAAGCCTGAACCGAGGGGCATAGAGATGATTCTTCAACAACTGCTCAATGGTCTCATTGTCGGGGGGGTCTACGCCCTGTTCGCCATCGGCTTCACGCTGGTTTTTGGTATTCACCAAGTGCTGAACCTAGCGCATGGCGCGGTCTTCATGACAGGTGCGTTCATCGCCCTCTATGCAGTACTCGGCGGCTGGCCACTTTGGGTGGGCTTCCTGCTGGCCATGTTGGGCAGCGGCCTGCTCTCGGTACTGATCGAGTTCGGCGCATTTCGCAAGCTTCGCAAGAGTGGACCGCTTGAGCTTGAATTTGGCGCCATCATCACTTCGATCGGCGCCGGCCTGGCAATCATGGCCGTTGCACAAAAGATCTCCAACACCCAGATCATGCGCTTCCCGTTCGAGACCATGCCGGTGGTGATTTTCGAGTTTTTTGGTCTGCGGGTTTCGGCCCTGCAACTGATCATGGCCGCCTGCGCAGCCATATTGGTGGTGGGGATTACAGCCTACCTCTACCACACGGCTTTCGGGCGCCAGGTTCGGGCCGTGGCCGGTAACGAGCGGGCCGCAACCCTGGTCGGCGTCAATCCAAATTTTGTCTATTTCCAGACCTTCTTCATGTCGGGTGCTCTTGCCGGCGCCGCAGGGGTGCTGGTCGGCCTGGCCTTCAACAGCATTCACTTCGTGATGGGCGAGCCTTACCTGCTGCGCGGCTTCGTTGTGGTGATTCTTGGCGGCTTGGGCAGTATTCCCGGTGCGCTGCTGGCCGGCTTGCTGCTGGGCATGATGCAGACCCTCACGGTGGCGTTCCTGCCTTCAGGCCTGACAGACACCATCATTTTTTCCTTGCTCTTCCTGATTCTGCTGTTCCGGCCCCATGGCCTGCTCGGCAAGCCGGAAGCTGGCGCCATGCGGGGACGCTGATGCTGCAACTATTTATCGCCTACCAGCCCCTGATCGACCTGTTTCTGTTGCACTCGGGTCTGGCGCTGGCCCAGTACCTGGTGCTGCGGGCCGGCGTGTTCTCCATCGCCAACGCCGGACTGACAGCCATCGGGGCCTACTTGGCCGCCGGACTGACGCTCAAGGCGGGTTGGCCTCCGGCACTCACCATGGTGCTGGGTGCCGTGGCGGGGATGCTTATCTCGATGCTGCTGTCCCTGCCTTTGGCACGCTTGCGCGGCGTCTACCAGGCGATCGCCACGCTCGCTTTCGTCCAGGTGGTGTTGTCGCTGAACGTCTACTCCGAAAGCCTGACCGGTGGTGCTATGGGCATGAATGGCATCCCTAAGGTGGTCTCCACCTGGACGCTCCTGATTGCTCTTGCTGGCACCCTCTACATCGTTTGGGCCATCAACCAGACCCGGCTCGGGCGCGCCTTCGATGCGATCCGTCAAGACGAAACCGTTGCCGCCTCGCTAGGCACCTCGGTGCGTTACTACCAGACGGTGGCCTTCGCGCTGTCAGGCGCCATTGCCGGTTTTTACGGTGGACTTGAAGCGTTTCATTCTTACTCGATTGAACCCAGCCGTTTTGGCTTCGAGTTTGTCGTGGCCATCCTGTCATACGTGGTGCTGGGTGGCAGACGGTCGATCTGGGGGCCCGTGGTTGGTACCGCCGTGCTGCTGGCCCTGCCCGAGCTGGCCCGGCCGCTGGCTGACTACCGCACGCTGGTCTACGGCCTGATCATGGTACTGGTCATGGGCTACCTCCCGCGCGGCGTGTACGACACCTTTGTGGAATACCTGTACCGGCGCCGCATTGCCCGCATGGACCGCGCCGAGATGGCCAGCAGAAACGGAGGTGCGTCGTGAACACACTCGTCCTCGACCAGGTGTCCAAGCATTTTGGCGGGGTGGTGGCCGCCGACAAGGTCTCGTTGCAGATCCCGCCTGGCCGAATTACCGGGCTGATCGGACCCAACGGCGCCGGCAAGTCAACCATCGTCAACCTCATCACAGGCATGATGTCACTCACTGCCGGCACGGTTCGTCTCGGCGACCGTGATCTGACCACGACCTCGCCGCATGAGATCAGCCGAGCCGGACTGGCCCGTACCTTCCAGAATATTCGTCTGTTCAAGGAAGCGCCTGCCATCGACAACGTGATGGGGGGATTCCACCGGCATGAAACCAGCTCATTGCTGGCCAGTATTTTCGCGCTGCCCTCGGCCCGGGCCGAGACGCGCCGCATTCGGCATCAGGCGGGCGAATTGCTGGAACGCTTCAATATGACGCGCTACGCCAGTTTCCCGGCGGGCGGTCTCGCCTATGGTCACCAGCGGCGGGTCGAGTTCATGCGCGCCCTGGCCTCGAAACCAACCGTGTTGCTGCTGGACGAACCGGTAGCGGGCATGAATGACGTTGAAGCCAATGAGTTAGGCGTGATCTTCAAACAGCTTGCGGCTGAGGGCATGGCGGTGCTCCTGATCGAGCACAACATGCGGTTTGTGACCCGGCTGTGTGAATACGTTTATGTGCTGGATGGGGGCCGCCTGATCGCTGAAGGCGAACCTCAAAAAGTCATCGCTGACCCGGCGGTCGTTGCTGCCTATCTTGGCGCCTGAGCAAAGAATAACCATGCTTGAAATCACGGATCTCACAGCCAATTACAGCGGCATTCAGGCACTTCGTGGCGTCAGCCTGTCGGTCAAGCAAGGGGAGATGGTCGCATTGATCGGGCCCAATGGCGCGGGCAAGTCCACCCTTCTCAACTGCGTCAGTGCCCAAGTGCTGCCTGCCTCAGGCTCTATCAAGCTTGACGGCAAAGAAATGATCGGGCAAAACGCCTGGACGGTCTCGCGCGCCGGCCTGCTGCAAGTACCTGAAGGCCGCCAAGTGTTTGCCGAGATGACAGTGCTCGAAAATCTTCAACTCGGGGGCACCGCCCTCCGCTCGCGCGCGGCCACCTACCCGCTCAAGCGGGTGCTCACGCTTTTCCCCATTCTCGACGAGCGACGCCAGCAGTTAGCGGGTTCACTCTCGGGCGGTCAACAGCAAATGCTGGCCATTGGGCGGGCGCTGATGGGTGGCCCACGCCTGCTGCTGCTGGACGAACCCAGCCTGGGCTTGGCACCATTGGTCGTCAAGCAGGTCTTTGCCACACTGAGGGCTCTCAATCAAGAAGGTCTGACCATTCTGCTGATCGAACAGAACGCGAAACAGGCGCTGGAGGTCACCAGCCGCGCCTACGTGATTGAGCAGGGGCGAATCGTCCATGCGGGGCCAAGCAGCGAACTGGCCAACGATCCGGAGATTGAGGCGCACTACCTGGGCCAAGGCGGCTCGAACGATTGAATTTTTTTGTTCATTTTTTAAAACAGGAGACCACTATGAAAACCACGCTCTCGCTATTGGCTGCATCCAGCATTGCCATTTTTGCCAGCGCCCCGACCGCACAGGCCCAGGAAGTCAAGCTAGGCGTCGTGATGTCCAACACGGGCACTTACGCGTTTGTCGGCACGCCAGTGATCAATGCCATTCGCATGGCCTTCGACGAGATGCAGGCCAGCAACTACTTTGGCTCAACCAAGGTTACGCTTATGGTGGAGGACAACCGCTCCAACACCCAGGAGGCCCTGGCCTTGTTGACCCGCATGGCCACACGCGATAACGCCGTGATGGTGATAGGCCCAGTAGCCACCGGCGAAGCGATGGCTGCGGCCCCAGTCGCCAACGAACTCAAAATCCCCATCTTCACCACAGCCACTTCACCAGCCGTGCTGAAACCTGGCCCTTGGGTCTTCAAGGTGACTGAGACAGCCGATCAGTACATGACGCTTCTCGGTGAGCATGTCGCGCAAAAGCGCAAGCCAAAGAGCTGCTTCAACGTCACGATTCGTGACAATGAAGGCTACATCCTTCAAAACAATGTGTTCCGCGACACCATCAAGAAAGGTGGCGTAGCCATTGCAGCAGAAGAGTCCATCCTCTCCGCTGATACCGACTTCACGGCACTGGCCACAAAAATCGCTACGACCAAAGCCGACTGCCTGTTCCTATCCACCCCACCAGAACAGGGAGCCAACATCATCCTGCAAGCCAGGCAGGCCGGCATGGCCGGCAGCACGCTCCTGGTCGGCAATACGGGCATGGGTTCGGTCAACTTCGTCAAGGCCGGCGGCACTGCGGTTGAAGGCACCTTGTTCTCTGCCGAGTCAGTGCCCACTGGCGTCAACGATATGGCAAAAACCTTCATCGTCAACTACACCAAACGTTACAACGTGGCGCCTGACTCCTGGGCCATGGTCGGCTATTCCATGGGACTGATTGCAGCCAATGCGATCAAGGCTGCCGGCCCCAATCCAACCCGCGACAAGGTCCGGGAAGCCATGCTGGCGACAAAAAACCTGCCTGTCGTCATCGGTCGCGGTACGTGGTCGATCGCCGATCAAGCCACCCGTATTCCGACTTTTGGTTATGCGGTGATGAAGATCCAGGGCGGCAAGTTTGTCGAAGACAAATAGCCTGATGTAAGGTTCTCAGTGATGCATCAAGCCGCTCGCCTCGGGCAGCGGCCTCTTAGCGCACCATCTCGATACCTTTTGACAACCATATTTTTTGAAAGAGCCACAGATGCGTGACGTACAGGGGATGTCAGTGCTCATCACGGGCGGTGGGTCTGGCATTGGCGAGGGTACCGCCCGGCTGTTTGCTGCACGCGGCGCCAAGGTGACGATCAGCGGTCGGCGCCGCGACAAGGTCGAGGCGGTTGCCGCTTCGATCGGTGACGCCTGCTGTGCGGTCGTGGGCGATGTAACGGTTCAAGGTGACCGCGAGGCCATGCTGCAAGCGGCAGTGGCGCATGGCGGCAAGTTGGATGTGCTCGTGAACAACGCAGCCAACATGTACCGGCAGGCGATTGCCGAATACACCGAGCAAGTGCTGCAGGATGCCTTCAACACCAACGTCATCTCCGGGATGATGCTCTCGAGCATGGCCGTGCCGCTGCTGGAAAAAACCCAAGGGGCCATTATTTTCCTGGGCTCTATCCACAATCGTCGCGCCTATCCCGGTGCATCGCCCTATGCCACCACCAAAGCGGCGGTAGAAGGCTTGTCACGCGTCATGGCGGCAGAACTCGGTCGGCGTCAAATCCGGGTTTCATGCGTCTTGCCAGGCGCGGTCAGCACCGAGATCAATCTGCGCGCGGGGCTCTTCACGGCCGCCCAGGCAGACGAGCGTTATGCCGCCATCGCACCCGACCATGCCTTGGCCAGGATTGGCACGGTGGCAGAGGTCGCGGAAGCCATCGAGTACCTGGCTCGCGCCGAGTGGGTGACCGGGGTGGCGCTGGAGGTCGACGGTGGATTGGGGCTTGGCGTTTCGAAGTTTTGAACCTTTGTCGGTCACTATCTGACTCAACTTGAAACCCAGCGAGAAGACGATATGGCATCTATCACCGTGACCGACTACAAGCAGGCCAGCGATACCCTAAGGCTCACCGATCTGCGCCAGTCGCTCTACGACGAAGGCGCGATACTGATGGAAAAGGTGCTCGTCAACCTACATGGCGCAGAGCACCGCACCCGGCGCAACGTCGAAGCCAAGGTGTTCCGCCGTGATTTTTTTCACTGGTATGAGCGTGAGATTTTCCCCGCCACCCTGAACGAGACACTACGGCCCTACCTCAACGCCGGCAAGCTTGACCTGGTCGATTTTGGATTTCGGGTCATGATGAATCTCACCGCCGACTTTGCCGGCGTGGACAGACCAAAACGAACCGCCGAAGAAACCGCGCAATTGCTGCGCATCTTGCGAACCTTCGGCAAAGCTGCCACGCTGGGGCAGGCCCTGGGGAACCGCGATGAAATTCGCGCCGAGATCAGCCAGGCGCTCCTCGAATTTGACACCGACTTCTTCCAGGCCTCCTTGAAGCGTCGGCAAGGCTTGCTGGCACAGCTTGAACACGGCGAGATCAGCGAAGACGATCTGCCGCGCGATGTGCTGGTGGAGTTGCTGCGCAACCGCTCCGAGGCGCCCATCGAGCCTGATGTGTTGATGAAAGAAATCGGCTTCTTTCTGCTGGCGGGTGCATTCACCTCCATCCACACGTTCAGCCATGCCATGCATGAGATATTTTGTTGGCGTGTCAGTCATCCCGAGGATGCCCAACGCTACCGGGACGATCCGCTGTTCCTGCAAAAAGCCATCCACGAAAGCATGCGGTTACACCCTTCCAGCCCGACAGCTGGCCGACGACCCACCTGTCCCGTGCAACTTCCGACTGGCGATCAGGCCACACCAGCTGACCATGTCAGTGTCGACCTGCTGTCGGCTAATCGCGATCCAAAGATTTTTGGCGCTGATGCCGCTGACTACTGCCCGCATCGCGAGATCCCGCGCGGCATCGGCCCCTACGGTTTATCGTTTGGCACGGGTATGCATGCCTGCATCGGGCTGAACTTGGCGGCTGGAACCCTACCGAAAGCCGACACCGTGGCGTCGGAGCACCAACTCGGCACGGTAACGCTGATCGCCCGGGAATTGATCAGACACGGGGCCCGGCCTGACCCAGAGCAGCCTGGGGTTGTCGATCGCTCGACGATTCGCAACAACTGGGCCAGCTACCCTATCCTGCTGGACGTCTGACAGATTACCCCGATGAAAACCATCACGATCAATGGCTATGACAACGCGTCGGACACGCTTCGGGATCAGCGACTCGCTCAATCGCTGTATGACGAAGGCGCCGTCATCATGGCTGACGTACTGCTGGTGTTGCATGGCGCGGACCATCGGGCGCGCCGATTGTTGGAGCTGCGGGTTTTTCGGCGGGACTTCTTTCGGTTTTACGAACACGAGGTTTTCCCCGCCACCCTGAAGCAAACGATTGCCCCCTATGAGGCCGCCGGTCGGGCCGACCTGATGGAGTTGAGTTACCGGCTCACCATGAACCTCACGGCTGACTTTGCGGGTGTCGACCGGCCACGCCGTGACGCCGAAGAAACCGAACGCTTACGTGGCCAAGTGATGATCTTCAGTGAGGGCGCAACCCTGGTTCACTCAACACGCGACAAGGAGACTGTGCGGGCGGAAGTCAGGGCGGCCTTGGCGGAGTTCAAGACATCTTTTTACCAGCCTTCGCTCGAACGGCGTCAACAGCTGCTGGCCGACTTTGCCGCCGGCCGAATTACCGAAGACGCCGTACCCCGCGACGTGTTGACGGTGCTGCTTCAAAATGAGGAGCGCGTTGAAATGGCACCGGACCTGATGATGCGGGAGATCGCTTTCTACCTGCAGGCCGGCTCTCACAGCACCGCCAATGCGACGGCTCATGCTTTCCATGATGTCATGTCATGGTGTAGCAGCCACCCCGAAGACCAACGAAGAATAGAGTCTGACCCTTTGTTTCTGCAGCGCTGTGTGCATGAGAGTCTTCGGCTTCATCCCGCCAGCCCTGTCGCCTGGCGCCGCTCCACCTGCCCGATGGCGCTCCCGAACGGCAGCGACGCCGACACCAATGACCGTGTGGTGGTTGACCTGGCCACGGCCAATCGAGACCCTTCCATCTTCGGCCCCGATGCCGATATTTTCAATCCCCATCGCAGCTTGCGCGACGGTACGCCACCCTGGGGTTTGACGTTCGGTGTTGGTGTGCACACCTGCCTCGGTCGCGATCTCGATGGTGGGTTGCAGCCGCGCGCGGATGCCGACCCAGATACCCACCAATACGGCATCGTTCCGCTGTTGGTCCAAGAGCTCGTCAGGCGCAAGGCCCGACCTGATCCTGCTGACAAGGCCCTTGCCGCCAACCACACCGAGCGTGCGAACTGGGGCTACTACCCCATCCTGCTGGAGCCCGTGCACTGATTGGCGAATTACTTGTCAGCAAGGTGCAGCCCAAGATGACTGATCTTCAAACCGTGCTTTTTGAATCGCCGCGCGGCGCCATCGTGGCACTGGACAGTGCAGCTGACGTGTTGCCACGTAACCGGGGACGGGACGTCCTGGTTACTGCGTCCTATATCGGCGTACTGCCGGCTCGCTTGGTCCATGAGCACCTCCCACGTGCAGTGATCGGCTTTGACGGCGGTGTAGGTCCCCTAGGTGCCAACATCGCCGGGCTCTGGTACTACGAGGCCCTGAATATCCCCGCAGCGGCAGTTGATGTGATGACCATCATCCTGGGCGATGGCGTGGATGTCTATGACAACGGCCTAGTGAGTTTCATGAATCGCCCGGCTGCTGATTGTGGCGTGGTCCCGGGGATGCCGGCTCGGGAGGCCGCGCATCGCATGCTGGAACACGAACCCGGCCAGCCTACGGCCTACCAGGTCACCAACCGCCGAGTGCTCTACCAAAGCCCGGAAGGCCGCCAGGTGGTGGTGACCGATTCCATCATCTTTGGCACTGAAGCCGACAGACGCAATATCCTCGTCACTGCGGGCCACACCGGGCGCAGTGGCGCCCGCCACATCATCCATGTGAGTCCCTATGGCTTCATTTGCTCTGACGGTGGACGCGGCAGGAATGACTCGGGCATGGCGGGACTGGTACTAACCAATGACGCAGGTATCGCAGGCGCGACGGTTGATGCAAAACTCGCCCGCATGGGCGACGGCATGAGTACCTACGAAGACGGCGTGATCAGTGCAGCCAATGCCCTGGCGTTGAACTGCGGGGTGACGGTTGGCATGAGCGCACAGGCCGCAGCACTTTGCCTTGTTAACCGTTATCAAGCCCGCTGAAGACCGGCGTGCGCTTTTCCAGAAAGGCATCGACGGCCTCGCGATGGCTCTGCGTCTGGTGCGACAAGGCCTGGAACCCGGCCGCCATTTCAAGGTGGGTATCCAGGCGCGTGTGCATGCCCTCGCGGTGCAGCCGCTTGGCCAAGCGAACGGCATGGCTTGGGTTGGCGGCGATTCGCTGTGCCAGCACGCGCGCAGTGGCCATCAACTCCTCGGGAGCCACTACGCGTGACACCAAGCCCCATTGCTCCGCGACCTGCGCCGAAATCGGATCACCGGTGTACATCATTTCCGCCGCCCGCGAGAGTCCGATGATGCGAGGCAAGAGCCACGCGCCGCCGTCACCCGGGATGATGCCGAGCTTGACAAAGCTCTCGGCAAATTTTGCCTTGTCAGAGGCGATGCGGATGTCGCACATACAGGCCAGGTCCAACCCTGCGCCTATGGCCGCGCCATTGACCGCCGCGATCACCGGAACCTCAAGGTTAAACAGCGCGACTGGCAGCCTCTGGATGCCGGTGCGGTACTCGTGCCTGATCTGCATGCCACTGACTTCACCATGGGCCTGGCGCAACATGTTGCGCACATCGCCACCCGAAGAAAACGCCGTGCCCGCACCTGTCAGGATGACGACCCTGACGCGATGGTCGTTGTGGATTCTGTCGATGGCTGCCAACAGCTCTGGCACCGCCGTGTTGCCGGTCAGCGGGTTACGCCGCTCCGGCTCGTTCATCGTCAAGGTCACGATGTGCTCATCCTGCTCAAATTGAAGGAAGTCTGGCATGTGGTTATCCTGTTTGGTTGTTCGCATTGAAGGCAAAGCCTATATGCTATCCAGCTTCAGTAAACGCTATGCTGCTGCAGCGTTCATTTGTGGGCACCGCACGTTATTTCGGAGAGACTCGTGAGCAGTTTATTGAGGCAATTACGGCTGGCGTCCTTACCCGCCGGCGCCCAAAGTCTGCGGGCTGAGGTCAAGACATTTCTTGCATCCACACTCGCGCCAGCCAGTGCATCAGTTCGTGCCCGTTCGTGGATGGGCTTTGATGCCGAATTCAGCCGTGCGCTGGCGGGTCGCGGCTGGGTGGGTGTCACGCTGCCGTCCGAATACGGTGGGTCAAATCTGGACGCGTTTTCCCGCTACGTGCTGGTGGAAGAGTTGCTTGCAGCCGGCGCCCCCGTGGCGGCCCATTGGATCGCCGACCGACAAAGCGGTCCCCTGATACTTAAGTTTGGTACTTCCACACAGAGAGCTTTTTTTCTGCCTCGGATCTGCCGCGCTGAGCTGTTTTTTTGCATTGGCATGAGCGAACCCGGTGCCGGGTCAGACCTCGCCAGCGTCAGCACGCGGGCCAGGCCCAAGGATGGCGGCTGGGTACTCAACGGCCAGAAAATTTGGACGACCAATGCACACCATTGCCAGTACATGATCGCCCTGGTGCGCAGCTCGGGTGAGCGCGAGGATCGCCAGGCAGGCCTGTCTCAATTCATCATTGACCTGAGCCTGCCAGGCGTGACGGTGCGGCCGATCCGTGATTTGAGTGGCGACGCCCATTTTTCCGAGGTGTTTTTTGACAACGTTCAATTGGCCGGTGATGCACTGGTCGGTGAGGAAGGCAGTGGTTGGAAGCAGGTCAATGCCGAGCTGGCCTTTGAGCGAAGCGGGCCTGAGCGGATCTACTCCAGCATCGTCCTGCTGGAGCTCTGGATTCGACTCCTGCGCCAAAATTCTGCCGGCCAAGCGCAAGCAGCCAAAGTAGGTCGTCTTGCGGTTCACCTCGCCACCTTGAGGAACATGTCGATAACCGTCACGGCAAAGCTGGCTCTGGGCGAGAGTCCAGTGGTTGAGGCGGCTCTGGTCAAGGACCTCGGCACTGAATTCGAGCAAATGGTTCCCCAACTGATTGAGGCCAGTATGGGCGTCGAGCCGCAGGGCGAGCTGGAGGCCGAACTGCACCGCACGCTGGCGTATGTCAGCCAGATGGCACCCAGCTATTCGCTGCGCGGTGGCACGCGCGAAATCCTGCGCGGCATGATCGCCCGTGGGCTGGGCCTTCGCTGATGGTGGCCCTAAACAACGCGCACCGACTTCAAACATTGAACCTATGAACACAGACCCATCACTGGAGTCCCAAGCATGATCCTCGAAGCACTGGAACGGGTCCTAAATGACCAAGGCAACAGCGCCGCAATTCGGCAATTTGAAGCAGACGGGGACGCCGGCACCTTGTGGACCACCATTGAGCAAGGCGGCTTTCTGGACGTGATGCTACCGGAAGACTTGGGTGGTGCAGCGCTAGCACTGCCGGAACTCTTCCCGATTTTGGAGTGCCTGGGGCGGCACGGCGTGGTCTTGCCGATTGCCCAGTCCATCGTTGCGCGCGTGCTGATCGGCGGGCAAGCGCCAGTACCTGCGGGCATGATCACTATTGCCAACCGGCTGCAGCGCACAGCCAATGGTGATCTGGTCTGCGTTCGAACGCCCTTTGGATCAGCGGCTGACTATGTGTTGACGCACGACGGTACGGCTATGCTGTTGATGCCATGTGCGACGGCACAACGCACAAACGTCGGCGACCCCAGAAACTTGACTGCCACACTCTCATGGCGAAATGTGGCGCCATTTTTCAGGCTGGCGGGCAGTGAACAAACGCTGAGCGCCTTCGCCGCCGCCATGACCGCCGCCTTGCTCAGTGGCGCAATGCAACGCACATTCGACATGGCCTTGGACTACTGCAACACCCGTGTCCAGTTTGGCAAGTCCATCGGCAAGTTCCAGGCCTTGCAACAGCAACTCAGCGTCATGGCAGAGCATGTCCTGGCCGGCGCGATTGCAGCAGAGTGCGCGTTCCGCTGTGAAGGTCCAACGCCTGACCCGCTGGCTAGCGCCATCGCCAAGTCACGGACCAGTGAGGCAGCCAGCCTGATTGCAGCCACTGCGCACGCGGTCCACGGGGCGATTGGCATGACTGACGAATACGACTTGGGTCTTCTGACGCGCCGTTTGCATGACTGGCGGATGAGCTACGGCGCCGAAGACCATTGGAACCAGATCATCGGCCAACAGATCCTCAAGAGCGACGCAACATTGGTCGATCAGGTCTGTCACATCTGACACTTTGACTGACGCCAGTCAATCGGTCTGCCCTGCGTGAGACTGCGGCGCCTCGAAGCAGTCCGTCCGGCAATCATGCGATGTAGGGCCTGAATCTTGGTACCGCCACACCCTCACGCAGATCGTCCCAGACCACCTGGACCGGCATGCCGATGGCGAGCTCAGCCAGTGCGACATCCACCACATTGCTGATCAAGCGAACGCCACCACCCCCTTCCAGCGTAATGACGGCTGGTACATAAGGCAGGTGGTCCGCCATGCCGGGCAATATGGCACGGTCGACAATGGTGTAGGTGTAAATCTCCCCCAGCCCGCTCAGCGTTTTCCAGTCGATTTGTTGCGACTGGCAGGCGGGACAAAACGGCGTGGGCGGCATCCGACATGTGCCACAGGTTCCGCATTGGGCCACCACCAGCCTGTGCTGGGCGGCGGCATCCCAAAAGGGCTGGGTCCAGGCGTTGGTCGCCAGCTTGAACAAATCAGGGGGCGGACGCTTTGCGAGGGCCATGTCAATTCGCCAGTATCAATCCGCTGACCGGAATGATGGACGGGCCGCCGGTGACCAAGGCCAGTCGGGCGCCAGACACCTGATTGACCGCAACGCCGCGCAGCTGCTCCACCGCCTCCCGCACATGGGTCATGCCCCAGACATAACCGCAAGACAGCTGTCCGCCATCCGTGTTGACTGGCAGAGCGCCGCCATTCAAGCGAATCCCACCACTGCGCACAAAAGGACCGCCCTCACCTTTGTCACAAAAACCGTAGTCTTCCAATTGCATGATGACTTGCGAGGTAAAGTGATCGTAAATTTGGGCCACATCAATATCCTGCGGCCCCACCTGCGCGGCTGCATACAGGCGCTTGGCCACTGATGCATGCCCCGATGAGGCAAAAGTCTCATCGGGCATGTTCATCCAATAGATCGAACGCCCCCACTCTCGCGATCCGCCATGGCAGCCGGCAAGTATCCGCACCGGCGTTTGACGCAAGTCTCGGGCACGCTCCGCGGAGGTCACGATCACGGCCACCGCACCATCAGTTTCCAGACAAAAGTCGTACAAACAATGCGGATCGGCAAGCATCGGTGCCTTGAAGTAATCATCCCGCGACATGGGTTGGCGCATCATCGCGTTCGGGTTGTTCACCGCATTGGCACGCGTAGACAAGGCAACCTCGGCGAAATCCTCCCGTGTGGTGCCGTACAGGTGCATGTGGCGCCGAGCCAACAACGCAAACATGTGGCCGGGTCCGACCAAACCGGACGCCGAAAAAAAGGCGTTCTCCGGGGTCGCAGGGTAGGCCGCAGTGATCGACCCGAATCGCTGCGCGCCTTGCTGGTTGGCACCCACGCACACCACAACCTCAGCCTGGCCACTCACAATGGCGGCGCTGGCGAGTCCAATGGCGCCCACAGAACCGCCACCGGTGCCGGTCAGCGTGGCGGAGAAACGAACTTCCGGAATGCCCAGCGTCTCGGCCAGCAAGGCCGTGTCGAAGCCGCCGGCGAAATAGGCAAAACCGTCGATGTCGCGCACATGCAGTCCGGCATCGTGCACCGCAGCCAGGATGGATTTTCCAACCAACTCCTCCAGCGTCTGGGGCATTGAGGCGCCACGCTTGTAGTAGGGCGTCGCACCGAGCCCAACGATCGCAGTCTTGTCTCTGATCACGGTGGTCACCGAGGCTGCAGAGGATGCAAAGGCAATAGCATGGGCGCTGCTTGTACTTTTTTGAAGGTGATGGCTGGCTCAGCCTGGCAGCGTGTAGCTCTTGATCAGATTGCGCGCAATGACCAGTTTTTGAATCTCGGAGGCCCCCTCGTAGATGCGCATGGGGCGAGCCTCCCGGTACAGTTGTTCAATGATGTTGCCACGCGTCACGCCCTTACCACCCAGCAACTGAACAGCACGGTCGACGATGCGGCCTGCGGCCTCGCTGCCTGCCAACTTGGCCATGCAGGCCTCATAGGCACCGCGCTCGCCACGCACGTCGTGCGCCCACGCCGCCCGATACACCAGCAGAGCGGCCCCTTCAAGGTCGGTCGCCATGTCCGCCAGCGCCATTTGTACGCCTTCAAGTCCATGCATCGCCTTGCCAAACAAACGGCGCTGGTCAGTGTGAGCCAGCGTTTCATGCAGGGCACGGCGGGCCAGCCCTACCCCAGCCGCTCCAACCGATGGACGAAAAATATCAAAGGCGGCCATCGCAGCCTTGAAGCCCTGCCCGGCCTCACCAATACGGTTCGCCACCGGAATCCTGCAGTCGTCGAATCGGAGGCTGGCAGCGGGGTGAGGGGCGATGAATTCAATTGGGTCACTGACATGCAGGCCAGGCGTCTCGGCGTCGACCAGGAACATCGTCAGCCCACGTGCCCCAGGCGCTTCGCCTGTTCGTGCCACCACCAAATAGTGGTCCGCAATACCTGCGTTTGAAATCAGGGTTTTCGCGCCATTCAAAACGTAATGATCACCCTCCAACCGCGCCTCGGTGGTCATTGACGCCACATCCGAGCCGGTCTCCGGCTCGGTCAAGGCAAACGCAGCAATGCGCTGGCCGCTTCGGCATGGCTCGAGATACTGCTCACGCTGGGCCGCGGTGCCGAAACGACGAATGGCCATCGTCCCTATGCCTTGCATTGCAAACATCGCATCCGCAAGGGCATGCTGGTAGGTCAGGCCTTCTCGGATCAAGCAGACCGAACGAACGTCAAACGGCGCGTCGCCACTTGGCACTGCGTAGTCAAGCAAGCCGGCAGCGCCCAGGCTGCGGACCATGGCTATGCATTCGTCATGCATGGTGGCGTAAACCTTGCCATGGTTCTCCGCATTCCAGGACTTGATGCGCTCAGCGAGCGCTTCGTGCGTCGCATCGAAAAATGGCCAGGGCCACAGGCCCCAAAGATTGGTGGGCATGTTATCTTTCACGTCGTGGTTGGGCGCGGAGCCCCTTTGAAATCGGCATCGTAACGGGTACCGGCGGCAGCGCCAATCGGCAGCAGGTCTTCCAGCGCGGCCCGCTCCTGCGACGTCAAGGTGATTGCCGCAGCACCGACGTTTTCCTCCAGATACTTGATGCGCTTGGTACCAGGGATCGGGATGATGCCCTGATCACGCCCCATGATCCAAGCCAGCGCAATCTGTCCGGGGGTGCAGTGCTTGGCCTCACACAACACACGCAGCTGCTCAATCAACGCAAGATTCTTGTCAAAATTTTCGCCGCGAAAGCGCGGCGATGACAGCCGAAAATCGTCGGATGCCAAGCTCTGCGCGGTGGCAATAGCGCCCGTCAGGAAACCCCGACCCAAGGGGCTGTAGGCAACAAACGTGATTCCCAGCTCGCGGCAGGTGGGCAACACATCCAACTCAGGCTCACGAGTCCAGAGGGAGTACTCGGACTGGATCGCCGCCACGGGATGGATTTTGTGGGCACGCCGCAGCACATCCGCGGTCACCTCAGACAGCCCGATAGCGCGAATTTTCCCTTCTCGAACCAAATCGGACAGAGCACCCACGGTGTCTTCAATCGGTGTCTTTGGATCAGTCCGGTGCACGTAATACAGATCGATGGCCTCTATGCCCAACCGGGTCAGTGACGCTTCGCAGCACTCACGCATGTAGCTGGCCGAGTTGTTGATCTCACGGTCGTAAGTACTGCCTTGAGGACCTTCGGGGTCGCGGACAACGCCAAATTTACTGGCCAGCGTCACGCCGCTGCGCTTGCCCTTGAGAAACTGCGCGAGCAACAACTCATTGTGGCCACGGCCGTACACATTGGAGGTGTCGTAGTGCGTCACCCCAAGCTCAAAGGCCCGCTCCAGCGTTCGCATCGACTGTGCATCGTCGCGTTCACCGTAAAACTCGGACATGCCCATGCAACCCAAGCCAATGAGGCTGCTGGTCAAACCAGAATTACCAATCTTGATCGTGTCCATGTGATCAACCCAGTCGTTCGATGATGGTCGCCGTACCGAGACCGCCGGCACAGCAGATCGTCTGCAGGGCGAAGCGGCCCTTTCGGCGCTCCAGTTCGTGGAGCATGGAGGTCATGATCCGGGCACCGCTCGCACCCAGGGGATGGCCGAGCGCAATCGCGCCCCCGTTGACATTGACC
>CAJAXU010000093.1 GCA_903948045.1 uncultured beta proteobacterium
CGCGGCCGCCCTGCGCCGCCTCCTTGAGCGCCTTGCTGATCAGGCCGGTGGTGACGGTGGCGAAATAGCGCGCGCCCCAGCCGGCGTAGCGGTCTTCATCCTCATGGGTCAGCGCCAGCACACCAGGGCACTTGCCGGCAGCGGCCACCGCCTTGATGGTGCGCTCGATGGCGGCCTGCACCGGCGCATTGTGGAAGCGGTTCTCATGGCCCATGCTGTGCGCCAGGTCGTTCGGGCCGACAAACACCGCGTCCACCCCCGGCACGGCGGCAATGGCGGCGGCATTGGCCACACCCTCGGGTGTTTCCACCATCACCACCAGCACCACGCCCTCGTTGCTGCGCTGGGTGTGCGCCGGGCCGCCAAAGGCGCCGTAGCCAGCGGCCCGGGTCGAAAACGCACTGCCGCGCTGGCCGCTGATCCCAGCGGCGCCGGGCGGCAAGGGGTACTTGACGCGCTGCACCAGGGCGGCGGCATGGGCGGCAGTATTGACCATCGGGATCTGCACGCCGCCAGCGCCAATGTCGAGCGTGCGGGCGATATCGTGCTCCAGGCAGCGCACCAGTGTGGGCAGGCCGCTGGCGCGGGCCGCACGCAGCATGTGCTCGGTGGTTTCGATGCCGGCGCTGCCGTGCTCGTTGTCGATGATGAGGAAATCAAAGCCAGCGAAGGCGCACATTTCGACCAGCGCCGGGGATGGAATGCCATTGAAGATGCCGCGCAGGCGCCGACCGCTGCGCAGCAGTTCGGGCAGGCGGGTGTCCAGCGGCATGTGGGCGGCGCTCATGCCCGGCCCCACAGTTCGTCGCTGGCCATTCTGGCGCCTTCGGCCATGCTGGCCAGTTTGGCAAAGCAGATCGGCGGGTGGATGGCGCCAAAACCGGCAAAGGTGCCGAAACCGCAGTCGGTGGCGGCCATCACGCGCTCGCGGCCGACGATGTTGGCATAGGTTAGCAGGCGCTGCGCCACCAGTCGCGGGTGCTCGATGAAATTGTTGACCGTGTCCAGCACACCGGGGGCCAGCACCTTGTGGTCGGCAATTTTGCCCTCGCGCCCGGCCTTGGCCCAGACTTCCCATTCGTGGGCGTGGCGCGGGTTGGCGCCTTCAAACAGCACGGTGGCGGGCTTGGCCTGCAGCACCACGTCAATGATTTTTTCCAGCCCGATGTCGAAGTGGTGCGGCCCCTCGTAGTTGCCCCAGCACACATGCATGCGGATGCGCTCGGCCGGGATGTTGCGCAGCGCGTGGTTGAGCGCCTCTACCTGTAAATGGGCATTGCGCAAAAACTCGTTGTCGTCCACGTCACGGAACTTGATGTGCCGGCCCATGGCCAGGTCGGGCGCGTCGATCTGCAGGTCCAGCCCAGCGGCCACGATGGCCTCGTACTCGGTGGCCATGGCCTCAGCCAGCGCCTGCAGGTACTGCTCGGTGCTGGCGTAGTAGCGGTTGGGCTGGAACACCGCAATCACCCCGGGCGAGGCACTGTTCATGAAAGCGCGCACCGGCGGCGTGGCGGTGCTGCCGGCAGCGGCCACCGCCGCCTGCAGGTTGGCAATGTCCTTGTGCAGGCCAGTCAGGTCTTTGACCGCAATCGGGCCGGTGCAGATCGGGCGCTGGTCTTTGGGCGTGGCGCCAAGCTTGGCCAGGCGCTCCTTGAAATCAGGAAAGTCGTCCAGATCGCGCGGCGTGGCGCGCGGCATTTCGCCCAGCTCAAAACCGGTCAGGCGGTGCCGGATGTAAGTGGCGTAAGAGATCTTGCTCATTTCGCCGTCACTCACCACATCGACCTGCGAGGCGGCCTGGCGCGCCACCACGCCGGCCACCTCGGCCGCCATGGTCTGGTCGAACTCGGCCTCGTTGTAGTTGAGGCCGCTGTCCTGGGCAAACAGCTGGGTGACGACACGTTCGGGCCGGGGCAGGCTGCCGACGTGGGTGGTGAGGATGCGTTGTGGCGAAGTGTGATTCGGCGAGGTGTTCATCGTTGAGACCTGTCTGTGTAACGTTTGAGGGCGAGGTAACCGTTGGCGTCGATGGCAGAGCAGGCTTGGGCCGAGCGCGCTTGCACCGCCGGCGCCCAGTCGATGGGCTTGCGAGCATCGCCCGGCGTCATCAGCAGCACCAGCGCCTC
>CAJAXU010000094.1 GCA_903948045.1 uncultured beta proteobacterium
AGCACGGTGCTGACCGGCGCCGCCACCACATGGCCGGCGGCCAGTGAGTCGGCGTAGGTGGTGGCCAGGGTGCTGACCACACCCACGATGCGGGCGTGGTGGCCCAGCGCCAGTTTGGCGGCAATGGCGGCGCAGGCGCCCGAGCCCAGGCCAATAGGCACATAGACCACGTCGAGCTGCGGCACCGCCCGCATCAGCTCCCACCAGTAGGTGCTGACCCCCAGCAGCAGCGCCGGGTGAAAGCTCGGCACCATGTGCGCGCCGGTCTGCGCGGCCAGTTGCATGGCGTGCTCGCGGGCGTCCTGAAAATCGGCGCCGTGCTCGATCAGCGTGACCCCGAGCGCGCGCATGGCGGCGTTTTTCTCGACTGAATTGCCCAGCGGCACCACGATGCTGCAGGGGATGCCATGGACGCGCGCCGCCCAGCCCATGCTCTGGCCGTGGTTGCCCCGGGTGGCGCTGATGATGGCCTGGGGCAGGGTGCCGCTGCGGGCCATCTGGTCAAAGTAGCACAGCCCGCCACGGATCTTGAAAGCGCCCACCGGCGTGTGGTTCTCGTGCTTGACCCAGCAGTCGGTGCCCAGCCGCTCGCTCAGCAGCGCCCAGCGGTACTGCGGCGTGGCCTGGAATTCGCGGTAGACCACGGCCGCAGCGGCTTCAATCTCGGGCAGGGTCGGCAGGGGAGGGTGGGTCATGCTGTGCTCACGGTTGGGGTCTTTCAGGAATGCAGCGTCAAGAACGAAGTGTCAGCGGGCCGCGTGGCGTGCCCAGTTGCGCGCTCAGGCGCGCCGGGCCGTCCGCGATCACGACCGCCTGCAGGCCGATGGCGCGGCAGGCTTCCTGCAACTGTGCGGCCTGCGGGTGCTGCAGGGTCAGCGCCTGCAGCGTCAGGCCGCTGTCGGCCATGGTGGCGGTGGGGTGGTGCGGCCCCCATTCGATCAGCGTGGGCAGGCAGCCGTCAAACAGCCGCTGGCCGTCCGGGCGCAGGCTGATCTGCCACTGCAGCAGGCCGCCCGGCGTCGGGCGCGAGGCGGCGCGCGCCTCACCGCGGTTTATGCCCAACTGCTGCCAGGCCTGCAGCGCGGCGGCCAGTACCGGCACCCGCGCCACCCAGTGCACCAGCTGCGGCCCCTGCAGCGCCACGCGCTCACGCAGCGCCAGGTCATCCATGTCGAACCAGCGGCGCGCGGGCGCCACCAGGGCCGGACTGGCATCCGGGTTGATGGCGATGATTTCCAGATAGGCCGCACCCGGCTGGGCAGTGGCTTGATCGCTGCTGGTGCGCAGGCGCAGCAGCCGGTTGTGCGTGCCCATGAGCGGGTGTTCGCCGCCTGGGCCGGGGGTGACGCCCAGCGTGGCTTCGGCCCAGGCTACGCCGCTGGCCAGGCTGGTCGCCAGCACCACCAGGTGGTCCAGCGTGGCCGCGAGTGGCACGGCGCTCACAGCAGCACCGTGCCGGCAATGCAGGTCACCGAGTCACCCCCGACCCAGACCTGGCCCGCCGCATCCTGGGTGATGTGCACCCAGCCGTCGCGCCCTAGCGCGGCGCCTTGGCGTGCGGTGTAGCGCTCGGGTAACACGCCCTCGGCGATCAGCCATTGCGCCAGGCTGGCGTTGAGGCTGCCGGTGACCGGGTCTTCCGGCACGCCGATGGCCGCGGCAAAAGCGCGCACCTGCAGGCCGGTGGCGGTTCCGGTTGCGGCTGCCGTGTCGGCGCGCTGACCAAAGGCACGCGCCTCCCGGTTCGATCTTGCTATTAATAAAGTAGCTGAATCGCTATATGCCACGCTGGCTAGGCCCACTTTTTGCCCCAAGTCTTTGAGGGCGGCGTGGTCTGGCGTGACGGCCATCAAGGTTTCAGCGCTGTCCAGCAGCAGGCTCAGCCACTGCGGCCCGTTGTCCAGCAGCTGAGCGGCCAGCACCTGCGCCGGCTGCAGGCCGAGCGCCGCCAGCACCGCCTGCAGCAGCGCCGGCTCTGGCACGCTGCGGCGCAGCGCGGGTGCGGCAAAGGCCAGCCGGGCGCCGTCGCGCCGCAGCGTGACCAGGCCCACGCCGCATTCCTGCACCACCTGCCCAGGCTGCTGCGGCTGGCCGCCGTTGGCCAGCCAGGCGTGGCAACTGCCCAGCGTGGGGTGGCCGGCAAACGGCAGCTCGCCGCCGGGCGTGAAGATGCGCAGCCGGTAGTCGGCGCCCTGCGCGGCCGCCTCGGCACTCGCGGGCAGCACAAAGGTGGTCTCCGACAGGTTGGTCCAGCGAGCAAACGCCGCCATGGCCTCGTCATCCAGTCCACGGCCGTCCAGCACCACGGCAAGCGGGTTGCCCCGGTAGGGTGTGGCGGTGAACACATCCACCTGCTGATAAGGACGCTGAATGGCCCCCGAGTTAAAGGTATTCGTGCTCATGACTGCTGCGCCCGGATGGCGTCAGCCAGGGCCGCCACGCCGCGGTGGATCTCGGCCACGCTGGGCGTGACGAAGGACAGGCGCAGGGTGCGCGGGTCGGCGGCGCCGGCGAAAAACGGCGCGCCGGGCACAAAGGCCACGCCGCGCGCCACCGCGTTCGGCAGCAGCTGCACGGCATCCATGCCTTTCGGCAGCCGGGCCCACAGGAACATGCCGCCAGCCGGGGTGTTCCAGGTCAAGGAGCGGTCGGGGTCGCCGCCGTCTGGAAAGGCCTCGGCCAGCGCCTGCAGCATGGCATCGCGCTGTGCCTTGTACAGGGCACGGATGGTCGGCACATGCCGCTCCAGGAAGCCGTTTTGCATCACCTCAAAAATCACGCGCTGGTTGAAGCCGGGGCTGTGCAGGTCGGCCGCCTGCTTGGCCTGCAGCAGCTTGGGGTAGACCGCCGCTGGCGCCACCAGGTAGCCCAGCCGCAGCCCGGGCGCCAGCACCTTGGAAAACGAGCCCAGGTAAATGCCGCCGGCCGGGTGCCGCGCGCTCAGCGGTGCTGGCGGCGGCCTGTCGAACCACAGGTCGCCGTAGGGGTTGTCTTCCACCAGCGGCAGGCCCAGCTCGGCGGCGGTCTGGCTCAGCCCGGCGCGGCTGGCCTCGCTCATGCTGCGCCCGGTCGGGTTCTGGAAGTTCGGCAGCACATACAAAAAGCGCGCGGCTGATCCTGACCCATTCCCGGCCCCGGCCTTGGCGCGCAGGTCGGCCAGGTCGATGCCCTCGCCGTCGTTGGCCACGTCCTGAATGTCGGGTTCCATCGGCATAAAGGCCGACACCGCGCCCAGGTAAGTGGGGGATTCGACCAAAACCCTGCTGCCGGCGTCGATCAGCACCTTGGCCACCAGGTCCAGCCCCTGCTGCGAGCCAGTGGTGATCAGCACCTGCGCCGGGTCCACCGCCCAGGGCACGCCGGCGGCCGCGCTGTGGCGCGTCAGGTCGGCGGCCACGGTTTCGCGCAAGGGGCCAAAGCCCTCGCTGGCGGCGTATTGCAGCGCGGCCGGCGCGTCGCTGCGCAGCACCTTGGCACAGGCGGCCTCGAACTCGGCCACCGGAAAGGTTTTGGCCGAGGGCAGGCCGCCGGCAAAACTGATGATGCCGGGTTGCTCCGTGACCTTGAGGATCTCGCGGATCACCGAGGGGTTCATTTTTGCGGCGCGCGCCGCCAGGGTCCAACTCATGTGCGTCTCCTTGTTGTGACGGATATCGGTTTAACTGAGGCGTTTACCAATGAACACACTGGCCACCACCGCCAGCGCAAAGCCCAGCGTCAGCAGCTCCAGTGGCTCGCCCAGCAGCGGCATGGCGGCCAGTATGCTTAAAAACGGCTGCAGCAGCTGCATTTGGCTTACACGGAGCGTGCCGCCCAGGGCCAAACCGCGAAACCAGGCAAAGAAGCCGGCCCACATGGAAAACACCCCCACGTACAGCAGCCCGAGCCAGGCGCTGGTGGCAATCGGCTGCTGCGGCCAGGTCAGCAGCGCCCCCGGCAGCGTGACCGGCAGCGCCATCACGCAGATCCAGCAGATCACCCGCTCGGCGCCCAATGTGGGCGTGACCTGGGCGCCATACACATAGCCCAGCGCCGCCAGCAGCACCGCGCCCAACAGCAGCAGGTCGGCCCATTCCAGGGCAAAGCCGCCGCTGTGCTGCTGGGCCCGGACCAGCGAATACAACACCACCAGGCCGGCACCCACCCCGGCGCTAAGCCAGAAACCCAGTCTGGCGCGTTGGTGCATCACCCAGGCAGCGGCCGCGGCTGTCGCCAGGGGCAGCAGGGCGATCACCACCGCCGCATGGCTTGAGTTGACCAGCCGCAGCGCAAAGCCGAGCAGCAGCGGAAAGCCGAGCGCGTTGCCCAGCACCGCCAGCGCCAGCGGCCGGCGTTGCGCCGGCGTGGGCCAGGGCGCGCGCGTCAGCAGCAAAAACACGATGGACAGGGCGCCAGCCAGTGTGGCGCGGCCAAAGGTGACAAACCAGGGCGACAGCTGTGGCGCTTCGGCGGTGCCGGTGGCCAGCCGGGTCATGGGCAGGGTCACGGCAAAAATCGCCACGCCCAGCAGGCCCAGCCACATGCCGCGGGTCTCCTGCGGCGTGCTCATAGCCGGGCCATCCAGCCGGCGGTCAGCACCAGCACGCCGGCCATCAGCCGGTTGAACCAGCGCAGGCGCCGGCCTGACTGAGCCGGGCCGCTGAGCCAGTCGCGCAGCAGCGACCCGATGGCCGCATACAGCAGGTTGCTGAAAAACCCAAAGGCCATCATCAGCGGCAGGATCAGCGCAAAGCGCGCGGTCGCATCGGGTCGTCCGGCCAACCAGCCCGCCACCACGGTGAGCGCCAGCATCCAGGCCTTGATGTTGAGAAACTGCAGCATAACGCCCTGCCAGAACGTCACCCGCAATTGGGCGGTGCTGGCCTGCTGCAGCGTGCTGCTGCGCGCCAACTTGAAAGCCAGCCACAGCAGGTAGGCCACGCCAAAGGCCTGGATGCCCCAGCGCAGCGGCGGCAGCGCCACCACCAGCGCGCCCAGGCCACCAGCGCACAGGCTCAGCAGCAGGCCCCAGCCGACTGGCACGGCCAGCACAAAGCGCATGGCACGGCGCAGGCCCAGGTTGGCCGCCAGTGCGGTGGACAAGGTGGTGTTGGGTCCGGGGCTGAAGCTGGCCACCGTGGCCAACACCAGCAGGGCGGTGAGTTCGACGCTGTTCATGGCCTGCACTGTAACGCCGACCGCATCCGCATCCGCAGCCGGCTGCTGGCGCCCGGCACACGCTTGCCCTCGATCCGCCGGTGGACCGGCTGCGGGTCGCCCGCCCGCTGACCTGGCGATGGACTAGACCAGCAGCAGGCTCTTGGCTGGCTGGTGCCGGGTATGTGCCAGGGTGTGCAGCAACACCCGGTTCACGGTTTTCGCTTCGACCTGGTGCAGTTCGCACAGCAATCGGGTGCGGTCAGTATGGTCGGACTCCAGGGCTGTGGCGATCTCCAGCGCAGCGCGGAGTGGCCCGGCCTGTTGGAGTAGCGCGGCCTTCACTGGTGCCGATAGTGGCAGGCGTGCCAGCACCGTGGGCAGTGGCTCACCCAGCAGCAGGTCCATTTGCGACAGCAAGCCGCACAGGTAGGCGTCCTCGTCGGGGCACGGGTCGCTGCCGGGCTGCAACTGCACCATCAGGCGGGCGCGTAGCGTTATGGCGGTGCTGATCGGCATGAGATCGAGGTCATGGCTGGCACGCGGCAACTGTTCACGCAGCCAGGCGCGCAATTGGGCATAGCCCAAGGCCTTGACCGCCCGGGACAGCGAGTCGACCGGCATGCGCAGGCCCAGCCCGGCCGAGTTGGCGAAACGCAGCAGCCGATAGGCCAGGATCGGCTCACGCCGCAGCAGCTCTTCAATGTCTGCATTGCTGTCGTCGGCGTCCACAGCCTCCAGCAGTCGGGTGATGACGCTGCGCGCCGGCTGGACCAGGCGCTTGCCATAGCCGTCCAACACCTCGTCCGTCGGCCAACCCGCCACGCCCCAGGCATTGAGCTCATCCAGGCAGAGGTCCACCAGCCGACGGCTCGCCACGTCAGCGTAAAGGTACCCGCTGGGTGCGGCACTGCGTGTGGGCGTCAACCAGGGTTGCTCAAAGGCTTTGGGTTTGAGCCTGGACGCCTGCAAGCCGGCCAGGGCTTCCTGGGCTGTCAGGGTCAGCAGCACGCCGCTGAAGCAGGGCGCCAGCGCGGTGGTCGGCCTGGCGCCCGGTGCGCCCCGCCACAGCAGGGCCAGACCACGCTGGTGCGCCTGGTGGACCCGACGCGCCATGGATGGGTCGCGCAATTGGCTCTCGTCGAGAATCAGGCCCGGGCTGCCGGGCTGGGCGTAGTCCAGCAGGCTGCTCAAGAGCGCGGCTGAACTGACCGCCAGCTGCAGGGGCAGGGCTTTGCTGGGCCATAGGGATTGCAGCGCGGCCAGCAGCGTCGGCCCGTCGGTCAGCGGCACACCATGGGTGCCAATGGCCAACCCCACCGCCGCCGGCTCGCGCTGGGCGTTCCAGTAGAGCTGGTAGCCCAGCGACACCTGATCCAAAACGTCGTCGCTCATCTTGCTTAGCTGATGAAGTTGAACAGTGACAGCTTCTGCACCTGCGCGTAGGACTGCAGCGCCGCCTGGTAACCGGTTTGAATCCGCGTGAAGTCAGAAATACCTTTGACCATGTCGAGGTCCTGCGCACGTGATTTTTCGGCTTCGAGCTGGACGGCTCGCCCCTCTTGGGTTGACTGGATTTGGTCGGCACGGTTCAGCCACTGGCCCGCCTGGCTGCGCGCCGCTTGCAGCTGGTTCATGCCGGTATCGATCTGGGTCAGCGCCAGCCCGGTGGCCTGCGCGCGCTGGCTGCTGGTGGTGGTGCTGTCGCCGATGGCGGCAATCGCATCGTCGATGACCTTGAACATATTGGTGGTGGTGCTCGGGCTGACCGACACGGCGTCGCCGTTGGCTGGCGTGCCATTGGCCACCAGCGACAGGCCGTCGAAGGTGATGGCCTGGCCTGGCACATAGGGTTGGTTGGTTGGCAGGGTCGGGTTGGCCGTGGTGTTGTCTTGCACGCTGTAGGTGGTGGCGCCGCCAACGCCCGGCGCGACGGTGAATGTCACGCTGTAGTCATGGCCGGTGAGCGCAGTGGGGTTGAGCACCTGGCCGGTGTTGGTCCACAGGCTGCCGGTGTTGGTGGTAGCGGTGGCCAGGTTGAAGCTGCCATTGCCAGAGCGCACATTCATCCAGACCGCCTGGCCATCCATCGCGGTGGGGAGGCCGACCTCCGAGCCGGCCTGCTGCCCGGCCACGCCATTGAAGCTGACGCCGCTGGCACTGTCAGAAAATGGCGCGCTGGCACTGCCCAAACCGCCAAAAAGAGGGGTGCCATTGCTGTCGCGGCTGTTGGCCATGGCAAACAACTGCTCGCGCAAACCGCTCATTTCCTTGGCAATGCTGCTGCGATCCAAGGCGCTGTAGGCGCCATTCCCGGCGCTGACCGTCAGTTCGCGCAGGCGTTGCACCACGCTGGTGGCGTCGCCCAGCGTCGACTCTGCCAGTGTGAGCGCGCTGCGTTGGACCTCGAGTGCACGGTTGTCGCTGGCAATGCGTGTCAGACGGGTCAAAGCGCGTTCAGCCTGGGCCGCCCCGGTGGGGTCATCGCTGACCCGGTTGACGTTTTTGCCAGAGGTCAGCTTCTCTTGCTGGCCGGTCAGTTCGCTTTGGCGGGCGTAGATGTTCTGCAGGGCATTGTCATAAGCGTTGGCTGAACTCAGTCGCATGGTGGGATCCTTTGGGGGCGGCCAGCCTAGCGGCCCAGACTTTGCAGCAGTGCGTCGAACACGCCCTGCGCAATCTGCAGCATCTTGGCCGAGGCCTGGTAGGCCTGTTGGTACTGGAGCAGTTTGGCGGCTTCCTCGTCCAGGTTCACGCCGGCGACGCTGGAGCGGTCCTGCTCGACGTTGTTGGCAATAGACTGCGACACGTCAGCGGCATACGAGGCGCCCTGCACCATCACGCCAACCTGAGCCATCAGGCCGGCGTAGCCGTCGGTCATGGCCGAGCCCTCAAACAGGGCCGCATCGCGCAGGGCCAGCAGGCTCAAGGCGTTGCCGGCGTTGAGCCTCGGGTCGGCATTGGGCTGCACCGAGGCGTTGCTGCCGACCACAAAGGTGTCGCCGGCCACAGCGGCGCCTTTGAGCGTCAGTGACCAGCCACTGGCGCTGGTGGTGGCAGTGGCCGGGCTGTACTCGATGGCCTGGCCCGCCGTGTAGGGGTAGGTGGTGGCCCCGGTGTCGGAGCGCGTGTAGGTGCCGGGGGCGGTAAAGGTCAGCGTCACGGCTGCTGGGGCCGGCACCGAGCGCGTGACCAGGCTGGCCAGCGCCAGCGTGCCCAGGTTGTTGCTGCCGGCCCGTGCCGCCACCGGGCTGCTCATGGCCAGCGCGCCGGGTGAGGCAAAGGCGGTAGCGATGGTGGCTGCCACGGCGCTGAAGGGTTTGAGTAAAAAGCTGTCGCCCTGGGCGGCGGTGCCGGTGATGGTCAGGTCCAGACCGTCGATTTTGATCGGCGTGGTTGAGAAGGCGGTCACCAGCCCATCGGACAGGCGGGTCACGCTGCCCGCGCTGCTGCCAGTAAAGTTGATTTGGTAGTCTGAAGCCAGCAGCGAACCCGCGCCAGAGCTTGGGCTGGTTTGTACCGCCATCGCCACCGTGGCATTGCCGGTATTGCTGCTGGCAGGGCGGCCATCAGGGATCGGACCCATCTGGATCAGGTCGCCGCCGGCGGCGCCTTTGAGGTCGAGCCCGAGCCGGTGTTGCGCATTGACGGCGGTGCCGATGGCCAGCGCCAAGCGGCCCAGCAGTTGGCCCGCGTCCTGCAGGTCACTGTTTTGAAATCTCAGCAAGCCGGCCAATTTGCCGCCACCCAGCGTCGCCTCTTCCAGCACCGTGGTGCTGCTGCCCTGCGTCAGGGTGAGCTTGGCTTTTGACGGGTCGCCGAAGGCGTCTGTGCCCAGTGCCACTGGTCGGACACTGGTGCCCAGCACCAGCGGTTGGCTGCTGGCCAGAAAGATGCTGACGGTGCCGTCATCGGCCGCAACACTGCTGGTCTGCACGTAGCCGTTCAGGTCCTTGATCAGTTGGTCACGCTGGTCCAGCAGGTCGTTGGGCGCTTGGCCCGAGCCGTTGGTCCGAGCAATTTCCTGATTGACTTTGGAAATGCGTGCGGCCAGTGAATTGACCGAGGCCACCGCCGAGGCCAGCTCACTGCCTACCCCACGCCGAAGGTCGGTCATGCGGCTCTCAGCGGTTCGAATCCGCGCGGTGGCCTCGTCGACCCGGGTCAGGACAACGGCGCGCGCGCTCAGGTCAGTGGGCGCATTGGCCACGTCCGAGAAGGCGTTCATCATGTCGCTGATGGCCGACCCGAGCCCGGCCTCGCCACCCTGGAACACGTCTTCGAGCTGCTTGAGTTGAGCCAGGCGTTCGGTGTCGCTGGCAGCCACCGAGCTCGACAGGGCCGCCTGACGGGTCAGAAATTCGCTGTGCTGGCGCTGCACGGTGGAGATGTCGACACCGGCGCCGATATAGCCGCCGCCGGTGTACTGCCCCTGCACGGTTTGCACTACCACCGACTGGCGTGAGTAGCCTGGCGTGTTGACGTTGGCAATGTTGTTGCCAGTGGTTTGCAGCGCGGCCTGATTGGCCTGCAGCGACCGCACCCCGATGTTGAAAATGCCGCTCATGATTCAGCGTCTCAAGCCTGTGCCCGCTGCAGCCGCAGCGTGGTGTTGATGGCACGGCTGAGCTTGTTGGCGTAGTCCGGGTCGGTGGCGTAGCCAGCGCGCTGCAAGCCTGAAGCGAAAGCCAGCGGGGAGCTGGTTTGCTGCTTGGCCTGGGCGTAGCGGGGCGTCTCGGTGATCAGCCGCGCATAGTCGCGGAACGAGGCGTCGTAGGAGTCGTAGGCACGGAACTTGGCAACGGTCTTCTTGGCCACACCATTGACATACTCGGTGGTTGTGATCTCGGCCACCTTGCCTTTCCAGCTTGCCCCGGCCTTGATGCCAAACAGGTTGAACGACGCCGAGCCATCGGCGTTTTTGATCTCCTGGCGGCCCCAGCCGGTCTCGTGGCCGGCCAGGCCAAGCATGAAGCCGGCGGGCAGGCCGGTGGCCTTCTCCACCTCGCGGGCGGCTTCACCGTGGCGCTGCACAAAGCCCACCTGGCTGGCGCTGGCCTTGCCGGGTGTCGTCGTGCCCTGGACTGTGGGCGTGAAGCCCGGCCCGGCACCGATCGGTGCTGCGGCTTTGCCGGCACTTGGCGGCTCGGCGCCACTGACTTGCTTGGTCAACTGCCGGGCGATCATCTCCGACAGCCCGCCTGGGCGGCCTGACATCGTGACGGCCAGCTGCTGGTCAAGCAAATCGGTGCCCAGATCGCTGCCCGGGCCGTCCAGCATGCCGGATTTCATCGTGGCTTCGCGCATGCTCTTGAGCAGTTCACGCATGAACAACGATTCAAACTGCTTGGCCGCTTCCTTGATGGCCGCCGGGCTGTCCTTGCCCGCGTCCAGGCGCAAGGCGTTGAGCGACCGGGCATCGGCAGCCAGGGCGTTCGAGGAATTGGCGCCAAGCGGTGACATGGCCATGTCAGATGACCTCCAGCTCCGCGTTCAGCGCGCCGGCGGCCTTGATGGCCTGCAGTATGCCGAGCATGTCCTGCGGCGTGGCGCCCAGCGCATTGAGTGCGCGCACCACGTCGGCGAGCTGCGTGGCAGCAGGCACCTGGATCAGGCCACCCGGCTCCTGGCGGATCTGGATATTGGTCTTTTCGGTGACCACGGTCTGACCGCCGGTCGACAGCGCGTTGGGCTGGCTCACCTCGG
>CAJAXU010000095.1 GCA_903948045.1 uncultured beta proteobacterium
CAAATTGACAATACTGCCGTCGTCGGCAACAAACGCTGCCGTTAGCGGCAGCAGGGTGTTTTTCATCCAGAAACACTGCTGACTGGCCTGCTCAAACACAAACAACATGCCTTCTGCCGCCGGCATCTCACGGCGGTACATGAGGCCGGTCGAACGCTGCTCTGGCGTCGCGGCCACTTGCGCGTCAATCAGGTGCATACCCGCCGACAGCTTGGTGCGCGGCAGGTCCATTTGCGGCGCGGCCTGCGCTTGGGCTAGCTGGCAAAACAGCGCTGCCAGGCTGATCAATCCGGGGGCGATAGGGTTCATGGCCCGATTTTGCCCCAATGACTCGGCGTGCCGGCCAAAAAAAAGCCCGCGACAGCGGGCTTTTTTCAATCAGTCAAGAATTACTTCTTGGCTTCTTCTTTCTTGGCGGCAGGCTTGGCTTCAGCTTTGGCTTTCTTGGCAGCTTCTTTGTCTTCTTTGGCTTTCTTGGCAGCGGCGGCTTTCTCGTCCTTGGCTTTTTGGGCTGCAGCAGCCTTTTCTTCCTTGGCTTTCTTGGCAGCAGCTGCTTTTTCAGCCTTGGCATCGACCTTGGCTTCGGCCTTGGCAGGTGCAGCAGCTGCGGGTGCAGCGGCAGCAGCAGGTGCAGCGGCAGAAGCGGCAGCTTTGGCGGGAGCAGCGGTTTGAGCGGAGGCCGCAACAACGAAGAGACCGGCGATCAAAGCAGCGATTAATTTGTTCATTTTCAATTTCCTTGAGAAAACGTTAGAGGGAGGAATTCCTCCCATGCTGTGGAAGGTCTCACCACAACGGCCCGCCGCCAACATGGGTTGACACGAACTTGTATCTTTTTGCGGCAATGAGCTTGATCGGAGCCTGTCGTGTCCGGTCGGGTGCGCTGGCTAGAATGGCTCCATGGCCACTAAACCTCCCCTAATACCGCCTCGCGTGCCGACTTCTGAGCCTGATCACGACAGCAGTGGCGCGGTCGTCATGGAGCGTCGAACGCTAAAGGCCAAGCCGCCGCAGATGTACCAGGTGCTGATGCTCAATGACGACTACACCCCGATGGAGTTCGTGGTGGTGGTGATCCAGGAGTTTTTTGGCAAAGACCTGGAGACGGCGACCCAGATCATGCTCAAGATTCATCTCGACGGCAAGGCGGTCTGTGGCGTTTACTCCCGCGATGTGGCAGCCACCAAGGTCGATCAGGTGCTGGATGCAGCCGCGAAGGCCGGCCACCCACTTAAATGTCTGAGCGAGCCGGTTGATTTCTAGGGAAATGGGAGCACCTGCGCTCAAGCGATTCAGAAATCGGATTACAGTCAAACCTCAAAGCACGGCGTTAAAGGAAACTACATGATTGCCCAGGAATTGGAAGTCAGCCTTCACATGGCATTTGTTGAGGCGCGTCAGCAACGCCACGAGTTCATCACGGTGGAGCATTTGTTGCAGGCCCTGCTTGACAACCCCAGCGCTGCTGAGGTTCTGAAGGCCTGTTCTGCCAATATTGACGATCTGCGTAAATCGCTGTCCAACTTCATCAAGGACAACACGCCCCAAGTGGCGGGCACGGACGATGTCGACACCCAACCAACCCTTGGTTTTCAGCGAGTGATCCAGCGTGCCATCATGCATGTGCAGTCCACCGGCAGCGGCAAAAAGGAAGTCACCGGCGCCAACGTACTGGTCGCCATTTTTGGCGAAAAGGATTCGCACGCGGTGTACTACCTTCACCAGCAGGGCGTGACCCGGTTGGATGTGGTGAACTTCATCGCGCACGGCATCAAGAAAAGCGATCCACCCGAGCCCACCAAGTCGGGCGAAGCCCCGTCTGAGGCCGAAGACGGCGCCGCCGAAAAGAACGAGAAGGCCTCGCCGCTGGAGCAGTACACGCAAAACCTCAACCAGCTCGCCAAGGACGGCAAGATCGATCCGCTGATTGGGCGCGAGTATGAGGTGGAGCGGGTGATCCAGATCCTGTGCCGGCGCCGCAAGAACAACCCCTTGCTGGTGGGCGAAGCTGGTGTTGGCAAGACGGCAATTGCAGAGGGCCTGGCCTGGCGCATCACGCAAAAAGATGTGCCCGAAATTCTGGCCGACTCAGTGGTCTATTCGCTCGACATGGGCGCGCTGCTGGCCGGTACCAAGTACCGTGGTGATTTTGAGCAGCGGCTCAAGGGCGTGCTGAAGTCGCTCAAGGACAAGCCCAACGCGGTGCTGTTCATCGACGAAATCCACACCCTGATTGGGGCCGGTGCGGCCTCGGGTGGCACGCTTGATGCGTCCAACTTGCTCAAGCCGGGCCTGAGCTCGGGTGCGCTCAAGTGCATCGGCGCAACCACCTTCACCGAGTACCGCGGTATCTTCGAGAAGGACGCGGCGCTGTCGCGGCGCTTCCAGAAGGTCGATGTGGTTGAACCGACGATCGAACAAACCGTCGATATCCTGAAGGGGCTCAAGTCCCGGTTTGAGGAGCACCACAACGTCAAGTACGCGGTGGCCGCGCTACAAGCTGCTGCCGACCTCAGTGCCAAATACATCAATGACCGCCATTTGCCCGACAAGGCGATTGATGTCATCGACGAGGCGGGCGCGGCGCAACGCATTCTGGCACCGTCCAAGCGCAAGAAAATCATCGGCAAGACCGAGGTGGAAGAAATCGTGGCCAAGATTGCCCGCATTCCGCCCGCCAATGTCTCCAACGATGACCGCAGCAAGCTCAAGACGCTGGAGCGAGACCTGAAAAACGTGGTGTTTGGTCAGGACAAGGCGCTCGACATGCTGGCCTCGGCCGTCAAGATGGCCCGCTCCGGCCTGGGCAAGGGCGACAAGCCGATTGGCTCCTTCCTGTTCAGCGGTCCGACGGGTGTCGGCAAGACCGAGGCTGCCAAGCAACTGGCCTACATCATGGGCATCGACCTGATCCGCTTTGACATGAGCGAGTACATGGAGCAGCACGCGGTGAGCCGCCTGATCGGCGCTCCACCTGGCTACGTCGGTTTTGACCAAGGCGGCCTGTTGACCGAGGCGATCACCAAGAAGCCGCACAGCGTTCTGCTGCTGGACGAGATTGAGAAGGCGCACCCGGCGATCTTCAATGTGCTGCTGCAGGTGATGGACCACGGCACCCTGACCGACAACAATGGCCGCAAGGCGGATTTCCGCAATGTGATCATCGTGATGACGACCAATGCCGGCGCCGAGACCATGAACAAGGCGACCATCGGTTTCACCAACCCGCGCGAGGCTGGCGATGAAATGGCCGACATCAAGCGCCTGTTCACGCCCGAGTTCCGCAACCGGCTTGACGCCGTGGTCAGCTTCAAGGCGCTCGATGAGGTGGTCATCATGCGCGTGGTCGACAAGTTCTTGCTGCAGTTGGAAGCGCAACTGGCCGACAAAAAGGTCGATGTCACCTTCACCGACAAGCTGCGTAAGCATCTGGCCAAGAAGGGCTTTGACCCGCTGATGGGCTCGCGCCCGTTGCAGCGGCTGATTCAGGACACGATCCGACGCGCACTGGCCGATGAGCTGCTGTTCGGCCGGCTCACCGACGGCGGCCGCCTGACGGTTGATCTGGACGACAAGGACGAGAGCAAGACCGAGGTCTTGCTGGACATCCAGCCGCTGCCGAAGAAGGAAGGTCGGGCCAAACCTGAGGCGCAGGAAGCTACGGCCGGCTAACCTGTTTTTATATCAAAAAGCCTGCGGGCTCCCGTCAGATAAGGGGAGTCCGCTCTTTTTTTTGTAGCAGAGCGGCGATTCTGGCTGATCCTGGCTTAGCGGAAGCCAACCCGGTCCAGCATTTGCTGGACCTTGATCTGGTTCATGCCGATCACCGAGACCGGGATGGTTTCGCTCTTGAAACTGCCGCCGCTCATGGCTTGCAGCGCCTCGTTGTTGATCTTCACGCCCTTGGCGACCGGCCATTCGTTGTTGCCGTCGGCAAAATGGGCCTGGGCTGCCGGCGTGGCCAGGTACTCCAGGAACTTCACCGCATTGGCCGGATTCTTGGCATACCGGGCCACGGCACCGCCGGCAATGTTCACGTGGGTGCCCCAGCTGGATTGGTTGGGGAAAACAATGCCGAGCCGGGCCATGGTGGCCTTGTCCTCCGGCTTGTCAGAGCGCATGAGGCGCGCCAGGTAGTAGGTGTTGGTGACGGCGATGGCGCATTCACCGGCGGCCACGGCCTTGATCTGGTCGGTGTCGCCGCCCTTGGGGCTGCGTGCCATGTTGTCGACCAGCCCTTTGAGCCAGACTTGCGTCCGGGCCTCGCCCAGGTGCTCCATCACGGCGCCAAACAGCGACAGGTTGTAGGGGTGCGAGCCGGACCTGATGCACAGCCGCCCCTTGTTTTTGGGCTCCGCCAGCGCTTCGTAGCTGTCCACATCGGCCTTTTGCACGGTGGCCTTGTCATAGACCACGATCCTGGCGCGGGTCGAGAAGCCAAACCAGGGCGTCCCGCCCTCGGTTGCACCCTTGCCGCGCAGTTGTTGCGGAATGGCATCGTCCAGCGGTTTCGATTTGATCGGCTGAAACAGGCCCTCGATCTCACCCTTCCAGAGTCGGGCGGCATCCACCAGCAAGATCACATCGGCAGGCGAGGCCGTACCTTCGGCCTTGAGCCGAGCGAGAATGCCGGCATCGTCAGAATCCACCCGGTTGATGCGGATGCCCGTGGCTTTGGTGAAGTTGGCGTACAGGGCTTCGTCGGTCGGGTAGTGGCGAGCCGAGTAGATGTTGAGGGTCTGCTCGGCCGCAGGTGCCGCCGATGCCGCCATAACCGTGGCACAGGCCAGCGCAATTTGCTTGAAGAACATGGTTCGCTCACAGTGTTTAAGTTGCTGCAAAGTATAGATTAAACGCGAATCATTATCAATAAGATCTAAGTATGTATTTTTCTTTTGTTCGAGGTGTGGCTGCGGTCACCATTGCCCTGCTGAGCGGCTGCGCCGTGACGCCGCCACCCGTCACCCCGCCTGAGTCACCGACGGTGGTCGTCGTGCCAAAGCGGCCACCGCGCATCGGGTTGGTGCTGGGCGGTGGCGCGGCGCGTGGTTTTGCCCATGTGGGGGTGATCCAGGTGCTGGAAGAGGCCGGCATCCGGCCTGACCTGGTGGTGGGCACCTCGGCCGGAAGCCTGGTGGCCGCGTTTTACGCCAGCGGCAAGACCGGCGCCCAGCTTCAGCACATCGCCGAGACCATGGAGGAGGCTACCTTTGCCGACTGGACCCTGCCGATTTTCAGCCGCGGCATTTTGCGCGGCGAGGCGCTGGCGCGCTATGTCAGCGTCCAGGTCAACGGGCGTTTGATCGAGCAGATGGTGCTGCCGCTGGGCATTGTGGCGACTGACCTCAACAACGGTTTGGGGGTGATGTTCCAACGCGGCGATACCGCCACCGCCGTGCGGGCCTCCAGCGCAGTGCCGGCGCTGTTTCAGCCGGTGCGGATATCGGGGCGGGACTACGTGGATGGCGGCCTGGTCTCGCCGGTGCCAGTGCGCTATGCGCGCCAGATGGGGGCTGAGCTGATCGTGGCGGTGGACATCTCCAGCGCACCAGAGGCCAATGTGGCTGGCGACAGCCTGCAGATCCTGCTGCAGACCTTTTCCATCATGGGCAAGAGCATCAATAGTTTTGAGTTGCGCGATGCCGAGGTCGTTGTGCGGCCGGAACTCAATGGCGTCGCCAGTTCAGACTTCACATCCCGACAACGCTCCATCGACGCCGGCCGTGCCGCCATGATCCGGCTGCTGCCCCAACTCCGCACTGCTATTGCCGCCAAAACTCGGTGAAGGGCGGGCAGGACGCCACGGTCGAAAAAAAAGGGCTGGTCTTGCGACCAGCCCTTAAGGGATCCCTGAACCAAAAGGTTTCGAAAGGACCCGAGGAGACAACC
>CAJAXU010000096.1 GCA_903948045.1 uncultured beta proteobacterium
CACAACCATGTCCATCGTCTGCTGCTCGCAGCCGATCCCGCGATGGAGAACAGGATTTCTTTCAAGTCAGCCACCATCGGCGGAGCCGCGCTGAATCATCACGACATCGAGCAGTTGACGAAGCCGGGTCGGATCGGCGTCAAGGAGCCATTCCAACTCGTGATCCTGCAAGGCGGCAGCGGCGAACCCTTGTCCATAGCCAGGAGCAGCCAGTTCAGGGAAACAGCGATCGAATTCAACAAGGTGATTACCGAGCGGGGCGGAAAGACTGCGCTCTACCTCACCCATGCTTTTGTAAAACCGCACCGGCAGGCCAGGCCCCAGAACATCAGCCTGACCGAGGATCTTTATGTCAGCGTTGGCAACGAGATCGGGGCGCTGGTCATTCCGGTCGGGCTTGCATTCGAGCGGGCCTATCAACGCCGACCTGGCATCAAGTTGCACAAGGCTGACGGGACTCATCCCGAACTGATCGGCACTTATCTGGCGGCTTGCACGGTCTACGCAAGCGTTTACGGCAAATCACCGGTCGGAAGTAGTTATGATTACTTTGGCCAGATCGACCAGGAAACTGCCAGCTTTCTTCAGCAAGTGGCGACCGATACCGTAAAGAGTTTTTATGTCCGCAAGGAGTCAGCCCGGAACGAGACGCTGAAGCCGGTTGTGCCTTCACAAACTATTCAACAGGCGCTTTGACGCGCTGGAACAATCGCCAAAAATGAAAACCAATCGTTACGTACCATTCGCCATTTAAACCCTTCTGCTCTGCATGCTCAGTGCCGGGCCGGCCTTGGCCGCCGACATCCGTGACATGGCGTGCAAGACCACGGCCGAATGCCTGTCCGAAGCCGACAAGTTGGCCGGCAGGGTCGTCAAGGATGCAACCAGCGCGCGCGGCAAGGCGCAGGATCAGTTCTACTGGATGGGCCGCATCAATATGGCCTCAACCGTGATGCTGCTGGAAGAAAAAATCATCCCCGCCGCATTGGGCAAGCCGATTGCCGAAGGGGTGTTTTATTCGATCCAGCAGGCTGAACAACCGGGTGGAAAACGCCCGACCGACGTGTTGCAGATCGAACGCATCATTTCCGAACAAGCCGACCCCGAAGCGACCTTGATCCATTCGGGTCGCAGCCGGCAGGACATGTTGGCGACCTACCGCGTCGCCTTGATCCGTACCGCCATGCTCGACTCTGCCGATGCCTTGTTGGCAGCAAGGAAAACGCTGCTCGATTTTGCTGCGCAAAACGCTGCTCGATTTTGCTGCGCAAAACGTTGACACCTATGTGCCTGCTTATACAAATGGTGTGCAGGCGCAGCCGGTCAGCTATGCCCATTACCTGCTGGCTTTTGCCGATTCTTTTGCACGCGACAGCCAGCGCATTCGCGAGCTCTATGTGCGCTTGAACTGACCTTGTCCCCGAAAAACGTATCCCTTGCTAAGTGGTTCAATCCAATCAAGGAGAACGGAAATGACAAAGAAAAAGCCCATCGTGGCGAGAGCGCGCTACACACTGGAATTCAAGAAGGAGGCGGTCCGGCTGGTTGAAGGCGGCCAGACCATTGCCGCAGCAGCCAGGACCTTGGGCGTGGTCGATCAGACCTTGTTCAATTGGGTCAAAGCGAGCCGCGACGGCAAGCTCACGGGGCCGGACATCAAGCCGGTGAGTGCCGAACAAATGGAAATCAGCCGGCTGCGCGCCGAGTTGGCCCGCGTCAAGATGGAGCGCGATATCTTGGGAAAAGCGACGGCGTACTTCGCAAAGGGAGTGATGTGAAGTACGCCTTCATCCAACGCCACAGGCAGGTTTGGCCGATTTCTGTGCAGTGCCGCGTGCTCGGAGTCAGCGTGGCTGGCTACCACGAGCATTTCGCTCGCCGCGCCAGTGACAGTCCGCGCCGGCACCTGAGCACCGAGGCGCTGCTGGTTCATATCAAGGCCATCTATGCCGAAATGAAGGGTGCCTATGGATGGCCGAGAATCTGGAAAGAATTGCTGGCGCGCGGTATTCGCGTTGGCAAGGACCGGGTGCAGAAGTTGATGCATTTGCATGGCATCCGGGCCAAGGGCAAGAAGCGGTTCAAGGTCACGACCGACAGCAATCACAAGTTGGCGATCTCGCCGAACTTGCTCAACCGCGAGTTCGCTGTGAGCGTGCCAGACCGGGCTTGGGTGGGAGACATCACCTATATCTGGACCGATGAAGGCTGGCTGTTCCTGGCCGTCGTGATCGACTTGTTCAGCCGGCAGGTGCTGGGATGGTCCTTGCAGGAAACCATGACGCGGGACATCGTCATTGATGCGCTGCGCATGGCCTGGTTCAAGCGCCACCCGAGCAAACAGGCCGGGCTGATCTTCCACAGCGACCGCGGCAGCCAATACGCCAGCAACGACTTTCGCGATGTGCTCAAGGAGTACGGCATCACGAGTTCGATGAGTCGCAAGGGGGATTGCTGGGATAACGCCTGCAGCGAGACGCTATTCGGGTCACTGAAGGTTGAGAGGCTTCACGGCCAGCGCTTTAAAACCAGGCTTCAAGCCCAGGATGAAGCGGTGGCCTGGCTACTCTGGTACAACAGCGCTCGACTGCACTCGACACTGGCATATGTCAGCCCGATGCAGTTCGAGAAAACGTGGTTTGCGGATCAGCGCAGACAAGCAAACTAATGACTCAGCTATGGGATACGGCTTCTGAGGGCAAGGTCACGATTCATCAACGAGGCCGGTCTGTTTGATGTCGACCCATTGATCAAAATGGCGCTGATCCACCACCAGTTCGAGAGCATCCACCCCTTCTACGATGGCAATGGCCGCACCGGGCGCATTGTGAATGTGCTGTACCTGGTGAAAG
>CAJAXU010000097.1 GCA_903948045.1 uncultured beta proteobacterium
GCCAAACTGCACATTGGACTCGGGGTTGAGCGTGTGCTTGCGCCACAGGCCCCAGGTGTCCTTGGTGCGCTGGCGCACCGTGCGGCCGCGCTCCAGCACGATCGGACACAGGCCCATCTGGGCCAGCAGCAGCGCGGCAAACATGCCGCAGGGGCCAAAGCCCACCACCACCGGGCGCGGCGCCGGCGGGGCGGCCGCCACGCCCGGCAGGGGGTAGGCCATGTCCGGTGTGGCGCCGATGTGCGGGTGGCCGCTCCACCGCGCCAGCAGCCCGGCCTCCTGGGCCGGGTCCTGCAGCGTGATATCGACGATAAAGACTGCCAGCAGTTCGGCCTTGCGCGCGTCAAAACTGCGTTTGAACACCTGCAGGCCGGCAATGGCCTCGGGTGCGATGCCCAGGGCTTGCGCGCTCAGGCGGGTCAGGGTGGCCAGCGGGTGGGCAGTGGGCGCCCGGTCGGCCTCGGTCTCAGATGGGGCGTCGGCGGCGCGGCGCGTCTCGACCGGCAGGGCGGACAGGGGCAGTTTGAGTTCAGTCAGGCGAATCATGGGGGCTCGTGGTGATCAAGCAGCTGGCAATGATAAAGCACCGCAAGTGGCGGCCGGGCCCACCGGCCCGCCAGTGAGCGGGCTGGTCAGGCCGGCAAAAAGCCCTCGACCGACAGGTAACGCTCGCCGGTGTCGTAGTTGAAGCCCAGCACGCGCGCGCCGGCAGTCAACTCGGGCAGCTTCTGCGCGATGGCCGCCAGCGTGGCGCCGCTGGAGATGCCGACCAGCATGCCTTCTTCGCGCGCGCTGCGCCGCGCCATCTCGCGCGCGGCCTCGGCCTCGACCTGGATCACGCCGTCGAGCAGGTCGGTGTCCAGATTTTTCGGGATGAAGCCGGCGCCGATGCCCTGGATCGGGTGCGGTGCCGGCGCGCCACCCGAGATTACCGGCGAGGCGGTTGGCTCCACCGCGTACACCTTGAGCTGCGGCCAGGCCGCCTTGAGCACGCGGGCGCAGCCGCTCAGGTGGCCGCCGGTGCCCACGCCGGTGATCAGGGCGTCCAGCCCGCCCGGGAAATCGGCCAGGATTTCCTGCGCGGTGGTGCGTACATGCACCTCGATGTTGGCCGGGTTCTCGAACTGCTGCGGCATCCAGGCGCCCGGTGTGGCCGCCACCAATTCCTGCGCCCGCGCAATCGCACCCTTCATGCCTTTTTCACGCGGCGTCAGGTCAAAGCTGGCGCCATAGGCCAGCATCAGGCGCCGCCGTTCGATCGACATGCTGTCGGGCATCACCAGCACCAGCTTGTAGCCCTTGACGGCGGCCACCATGGCCAGCCCGACACCGGTGTTGCCCGAGGTCGGCTCGATGATGGTGCCGCCGGGCTGCAGCGTGCCGCTGCGTTCGGCGTCTTCCACCATTGCCAGCGCAATACGGTCCTTGATCGAGCCGCCCGGGTTGCTGCGCTCGGACTTGACCCAGACCTGGGCGCCCGCGCCAAACAGGCGGTTGATGCGGACATGCGGCGTGTTGCCGATGGTGTGCAGGATGCTGTCAGCGGTCATGGCGGGCTCCAAAAGTGATGGTTCTGAGCGCCATTTTCGGCGGGGTCATGGATCGGCTTTGATATATGGTTATGAAAGCTCGCGATAATGGGGTGGTGAAGCCTGCCAGACTGCCGCTGGTGCAATCCTGGAAACAGGGCACTGGAGGAACGTCCGGACTGCACAGGGCAGCGTAGCAGCTAACAGCTGTCCACTGAAAGTCGGGTGCGCAAGCACACGGTATAAGGTGAGGATAAGAGCAACAGAGACGAGTCGTGCCGGGGCAACCCGGGGCGGGTGAAACGGGCAATCTCTACGCGCAGCAATACCAAGTAGGCACACGTTGACGGGGCCCCCGGAGTGTGCGGGTAGGTAGCATTGAGCTGCTGGGCGACCAGCAGCCCAGATTAATGGCAGTCACACGGCGGGCAACTGCCGTGCACAGAATCCGGCTTATCGGCGGGCTTCACATTTATTCGGTAGCAGAGGGGCCATGGGTGTATTGAGACTTTCCGGCTGGGCCATGCTGGTGTTCGCACTGGCTTGGCCGGTCGCCAGTGCCGCAACCGCCCTGGGCAAGCCGCCACTCATGACGCCGGCAGCACCTTGCGCCGAGCTGGTGGCAACCCTGCCCAATGTGCGTCGTGAGCTGTGCGAGTCGGCGCAGCTGATGCCGGTGGCGCGTTCGGTGCGGGGGCGGCTGATCTACGCCCGCGACATCGTGCCAGCCCAGCCGGGTTTGCGTGTGCTGGTGGTGGGCGCCATCCATGGCGACGAGCTGTCCTCGGCGGCGGTGGCCTTGCACTGGATCCGGCTGGCGGGCCAGCCACCGGCCGACACGCCCCAAGCGATCCACTGGCGTTTTGTGCCGGTGCTCAACCCCGACGGTGTGCTGGCCCGCCCGCCGACCCGGGTCAATGCCAGCGGCGTCGACCTGAACCGTAATTTCCCCACCCCGAACTGGCAGCGGGATGCCCGCATCTACTGGGAAAAGCGAACCTCGCGTGATCCAAGGCGCTGGCCCGGCCCGCAGCCGCTGTCGGAACCGGAGTCGCGCTTTTTGCACGAGCAGATGCGCAGCTTCAACCCGCAGCTGATTGTCAGCATCCACGCCCCGTACGGCGTGCTGGATTTCGACGGACCCTCGGTACCGCCATCCCGGCTGGGGCGACTGTACCTGGATCAGGTGGGCATCTTCCCGGGCTCGTTGGGCAATTACGGCGGGGTCCACAAGGGTGTACCAGTGGTCACGGTGGAGCTGCCCAATTCGTTGCGCACGCCGCTGGACGCCGAGATGCGCCAGATGTGGCTCGACCTGTTGCGCTGGTCCGCCGAGCGGCTGGTGCCGGTGGCAACGGGAATCCGTACCCCCTAGCGCGGCGCGGGCTGTCAAAAGCGCTCGTGCGCAGACAAAAACCGCCACTGACCGGGCGGCAAGGCCCCCAGCATGACCCGTCCGATGCGGATGCGCTTCATGCCCGTGATCTGCAAGCCCGCCTGTTCGCACAGGGTGGCCAGCAGGCCGGGCTGGCCGCCCTTGATGGCACAACGCAGCCGGCTGGTGCCCTCGTTGTTGCTGTTGAGGCTGATCTTCACGCTACCGCGCATGGGCGCCACACCGTCCGGTGCACGGTTCAGACGTCGCAGGGTCTCCGGGTTGACATCGCCGACGACCTCCACCATCACCTCATGCTCGATCAGGGCGGCGTCCTCTTGCAGTTTGCGCGCCACGCGCCAATCCTGGGTGAACACCAGCAACCCACTCGCGCCCGTTTCCAGCGGCACCAGCGAGTCCAATCCGACCAGGTGGCGTTTGAGCAGGCGTTGGCCCGGCTCATCACCGGCCAGCCGTCTGGCCTGGGTCAGTAACTGCCGCGCCGGCGGTGGCGCACCCGGGCGGAGGCGCTGGCCGTCTGGTGCCATGCGGCCGTCGTCATGGCCGGCTGGCTTGTGCAGCAGCAGGGTCGCCGACGTGGCATCCAGCAGACTGGCGTCACGGTCCAGCGTGACTACCTGCTGCTGGACGCGGTGCTGCGGCTCTTCCACTACCCGGCCATCGACCCGCACCCAGCCCCCGGTGATGTATTGCTCAGCCTCGCGGCGCGAGCAAGGTACCAGCGCAGCCACGCGTTTGGCCAGGCGTTCGCCGTCGTCCGTCATGACAGGCTGGCCTCGATGCGCGCCACATGGGCCAGCAGCGAACGCTTGGCCACCGGCCACATGCGGGGTGGTACATCGTCGTAGGCCCGGGTCACCCAGTCGTCTGGCGTGCCATCGGGGTGCGCCTGCATCACCGCCAAAATCTTGGCCTCGCGCTTGAGTCGGTGCGCCTTCAGGTGGGCGATGGCTGCACTGGCCACACCCCCGGCCCCGCCGATGGCGTAGCCGTGCGCCGGCAGGATGAAGTCAATGCGGTGCTGTTCACAGGCATCAGCCAGGCGGTCGAGCGAGTCCAGGTAGGCGCTCATGTCGCCGTCCGGCGGGTCGATCACGGTGGTGCTGCCGTTCAGGATGTGGTCGCCACTGAACAGCAAGCCGTCTTCCAGCAGCAGCAGGCACAGGTGGTTGGCGGCATGGCCGGGCGTGTGGATCACCATCAGGGTATGAGTCAAATCGGCCTCTAGCCCTTGTCCCGTAAGGGTTAGTAGCTCTTTATTTTGTAGCGAGCGATCGGGGCTGAAGCGGCTATTCTCACGCGCGGTCGGCGCCGAGGGCAGGCCCAGAATTGGCGGCTGCGGCTGGCACAGCGCCTGCAAGGGCCGCGCGCCCGGTGAATGGTCAGGGTGCGAGTGGGTGCACACAATCATTCGGATGTCGCCGCCGGCGGCGCGCCACAGCCGCTCCAGGTGCGCCGGGTCGGCCGGGCCGGGGTCGATGGCGATGTAGCCGGTGTGCGGGTCGCCCACCAGGTAGCTGTTGGTGCCGGGGCCGGTCATCACACCCGGGTTGGGCGCGGTCAGGCGCTGCAGGTTTTTCAGGAGCGGCACCGGCTGCTCGCACTGCCAGTCCAGGTTGTGCACCATCTGGCCGTCCGGACAGACCAGCGCCAGCTCGCCGTAGGGGTGCTCATGCTCCATGTAGCGGGCTTCGCGCCCGGCCAGCAGCCCGGCGCGCGGGCAGCTGGTCCACAGCGGCTCCTCGGTGGCGGCGCAGGCCTGCAGCACCGCGTCCACATTGGCGTAGGCCTGCAGCCGCTCCAGCGTGCGGATGGTCGGGAAGATGATGAAAAACTGGCCGGCCGCGTGGCGGGCCAGGGCGTCAGCCGGTCGTACCCAGACCGGTTCGAACTGCTCCTGGCCGTCGGCCACCGGCGTTTGCCCGGCGGGCATGCGCGCCACCAGAAACGGCACGTCAAAGCGGCCCGGCAAGTCGCGGTCGGTGACCCAATGCGCCAGCACAAACACCGCGTGGGCCGCCAGCTGCAGGCCGCGCGCCTGGCACTGGGCAGCAAAGGGTTGGCTGCGGTCCAGCGCAGCGATGTCCTGCTGGTCGGTGGTCCGGCCATCGGCGTGCTGCGCCAGCAACACGCCCAGCTCTTCAAAGCTCTCGCGGATGGCGGCAATCGCCTGCGTCAGGTGCAAGTCGCTCTGGCCGGGGCGCCGCGTCGCCAGCGCGTGGCTGGCGGCATCGAGCGGGTCGACGCCGCCGCCCGGGAACACATAGGCGCCCGGTGCAAAGCTGGCCGTCAGAGCGCGGCGTGTCATCAGCACCTCCAGCCCGGTCGGGCCATCGCGCAGCAGCAGCACGGTGGCGGCAGGGCGGGTGGGGGCGGGGTCGCGTTGCGGGTGCAGGAGTTGGGTGGTTCTGGTCATGGCTGGATTTTGCGGCCAAAACACCGGTGCCATCCGGAAAACGAGCGCAGACTGGCGCACCCACCTGGGTCGGGCGGGTCGGGCGCTAGGCGGATGTTGCCATGTTTGGGCTCACCAGTGCGTCAAGGTAGAGGCCACAAGCCTGGCGCAAGTCGATGCGCAAACCCGTCCCCAGGCCAGCGAGTGGCAGGCAGGATAGGCCCAATGCCCGGGCGCGTTGCTCAATCGGGCCCAGATTTTCGAACGCCAAGGTGAGTGCGGTGGGGCGTACCGCCACGCTATCTGCATCCACGTTCAGGGTCAGGCCAGCACCCTGTAGGCGCCAGTGACCCAGGCCGTTGCCATCGTCGGGTCGGGTTGCGCCCGCAGCCTGCAAGCGTTGGCCCCAGGCCAGGAGGCCGTCCAGCGGCCCCTCATAGGTCACGCCGAGCAGGGCTTGTGCGAGGTTTGGATGTGCCAGCAATGACGGTGAGCGCACCAGTTCGGGTGTGAGGTGCTGGACCCAGCAGATGTAGGAAGGGTCATTGGCCTGCCAAGGGGTGTCAAAAAAACAGAACCGCGCCAGGCCTTCGGATTCGGGTGTTTTCACTGGGCGGGACCAGTCCAGCAGCGGGCCCACGCTCACCTGCCGTCGCAGGCAGTCAGCATGCCAGGCAGAAGCGTCCGAGGTTGCCAACGCCAACACATGGAGCCCATAGCGCTCATGGATCGCTGGCGTCAGTTGGTGCCCGGCCAGCGGGTCAGTGATCTGCATCAGTTCAATGTAGCCCGAGTGCAGCATGACTGAATGCTGTGAGCTGCCTGCCGACACCACTTGCCCATGGGCATTGGTGCGGGTGTGATCTGCCCGGGTGGTCAGCGTGAAGCCGAGATCGGCAAACAGAGCTTGACTCAGTGTCAGATCCGGGATGATGAAGCCGACGTGATCAAGGCCAATGGCTGGGGGTGTGGGTTTGGGATTGTTCATTTTGTATGCAATTCATCTCATATCAAATTGATTCCGAGCATATACCGAATTAATTGCATACAACTTTCCGGGGCGTGCTAAGATTTCTAGGTCCAAGGCAATTGCCCGTCGAACTTGAAAGGTGTCCCATGAAATATCTCTCGCGCCTGCTAGGCCTGATGGTCAGTCTGTCGATCTGGGTGGGCGCACAAGCGCAAAGTCCCAGCCCGATTCGCGGCGGGACCCTGACCATTGCGCTGCCTACAGAGCCGGCCCACCTCAATTCGGCTATTGACACCACCCAGCAAGTCAAGGCAGTCGCCGGGAAAATTTACAGTGGGCTGATCAAGTACGACCTGAAAATGAACATGCAGCCAGACCTGGCGCAGTCGTGGAGCGTCTCGCCGGATGGTCTTCGGATCACCTTTAATTTGCGCAAAGGCGTGAAGTGGCATGACGGCCGCGACTTCACCTCTGCCGATGTCGCTTATTCCGTCATGAAGGGGTTTGGCCCCAACAACGGGCTGGTGCGATCAACTTTCGCCAATGTGCAGTCGGTTCAGACGCCTGATGCGCACACGGCGGTGCTGGTTATGAGTCAGTCCGCTGCCGCGCTGATGAGCGCGCTGCCAGTGGCCACGGCCACCATTTTGCCGGCGCACCTGTTTGACAATACCGATATCCGGCGCAACCCGGCCAATCTGAAGCCGGTCGGAACGGGCCCGTTCATGTTCAGTGAATGGCGTCGTGGCAACTCTATTGTGTTGGTACGCAATCCCAACTACTTTGAAAACAACAAGCCTTACCTGGACCGCATCGTGTTCAAGGTGATCCCTGATACCCAATCCCGGGGTGCTGCCATTGAGTCGGGTGAGGTCGACATGGTGTTTCACAGCACTGTGGCCGCCTCGGATGCACGCCGGCTCGGCGCGCTGAAACAGCTGGAATTGACGACCGACGGGTATTTCTTTGACTCCACTGTGGCCTTCATGGAGTTCAACAATGAGCATCCCATCATGGGCAAGGCGGCTGTGCGCCGTGCGCTGGCCCATGCCATTGACCGCCAGTTCATTCTGGATAACGTCTGGATGGGTTTTGGTCGGGTCGCCACATCCCCGATCCATGACAACCTGAAGCAAGTCCATACCGACAATGTGCCCCGCTACGCCTATGACCCCAAGCGGGCCGAGCAGTTGCTCGATGAGGCCGGATTCAAAAAAGGCGCTGATGGTAAGCGCTTCAAGCTGGTGATCGATTACGTGCCTTTTGGCGACCAATACCCCAAAATGGCCCAATATGTGCGCCAGCAAATGGTCCAGATTGGCATTGACGCCGAGGTCAGAAACAGTGACTTTGCCACCTGGGTACGGCGCATCTGGACCCAGCGCGACTGGATGGTCAATATGTCGGCCATCACCAATGCATCAGATCCGTCGATCGGTGTGCAACGCGCTTATTGGTCGAAAAATATTGTGCCGGGCACGCCGTTCACCAATGGCACCCACTTCAAGAATGCTGAGCTTGACGAATATTTTGAGAAGGCCGCTCTGAACACCGACCCGTTGGTCAGGCGTCGGCATTTCGCGGCCATTCAGCGGATCTTGGCCACAGAGCTTCCGGTGATCCCACTGGTGTCGATTGACCAGTTCTCGATTGTCAATAAACGGGTGCGCAATCACTCCACGCTGGCCGATGGGGTCTATTCTGGCTACGCCGACGTCTGGATTGCGCCCAACTGAGTCCATTGCTGTTGCTGAACTCGCCGTCCTCGCGCTACCTGCTGCGACGCATCAGCCAGGCGTCGCTGGTCTTGCTGATCGTCGTCGTGCTGCAGTTTTTTCTGCTGCAGTTGGCCCCCGGGGACGTGGCTGATGTGATTGCTGGCGAGGCCCAGGCATCGGACCCGGAATTTGTCAAGCGGCTGCGCCTGGAACTCGGCTTGGATCGGCCGCTTTGGATCCAGCTAGGCCTGCACCTGCAGCGCGTGGTCACGCTCGACCTGGGACACGCGCATTCTTTCGATGCCCCGGTCCTTGACTTGATCCTGCAGTGCCTGCCTGCCACATTGCTGTTGATGGTGGCCTCCATTGCGATGGCCTGGGTGTTGGGCGCTGCGCTCGGGATCTGGGCAGCCTTGCATGCACGCGGACCGACCGATACCTTGGTGACCTTCGCGGCCTTGCTGTTCTACGCCACCCCCGGGTTTTTAGTGGGCATCGGCATGATTCTGCTGTTCACCGTGAAGCTGAAGTGGTTTCCCATGTCCGGCATGACTGCCTTGTACAGTGACAGTACCTGGTGGGCTCAAGCCCTGGACATCGGACGACATCTGTTCATGCCCATGGTGTCGCTGAGCCTGTTTTATGTGGCCATGTACACCCGCCTCATGCGCGCCTCGATGTTGGAGGTTATGCACCTGGACTACGTGCGAACCGCGCGCAGCAAAGGTCTGTTGCCGATGCGTATCGTCTGGAGCCATATGGCGCGCAATGCCATGCTGCCCATGGTCACAATGCTGGGGCTGCAGGTCAGTTCCTTGCTCGGCGGGTCGGTCGTCATTGAAACGGTTTTTGGCTGGCCCGGCATTGGCCGCCTGGCGTTTGAAGCGGTCTTCAAACGCGACGTGCCCTTGGTCATGGGAGTGCTGCTCTTTAGCTCGGTGCTGGTGTTGAGCGTGAGCCTGGTGATCGATTTGCTCTACACCCGCCTTGATCCGCGGATCACCCTGCGCTGACCATGAACTCACTGCGTGTTCGTTTGCGTCGAAGCCTGACCTTTGTTGTTGGCTCTGGCTTGCTGCTGGCACTGTTGCTGATGGCGGTGGCAGGCCCTCTGCTGTATCCGCAAGGACCGTGGGGTATGGCAGGGCCACCCATGACATGGCCCGGTGATCGGGTTGGCCTGTGGCTTGGTACCGATGCACTTGGACGCGATATCCTGGCGGGGCTGCTGCACGGCGCGCGCGTCTCGCTCTGGATTGGCGTAGCCGCCACCGCCGCAGCGCTGGGTCTGGGCATGGCCATTGGCGCCCTGACCGGCTACTACGGCGGCTGGGTTGACGATGCCTTCATGCGTCTGACGGACGCCGTACAAACCATCCCGCCTTTTTTGCTGGCCATTGTGATTGTGGTGATCACCACGCCAAGCGTCAGCTCGACCATCGGGGCTATTGCCCTGATCTCATGGCCCAGCGTGGCGCGACTCGTGCGCGCCGAATTCCTGCGTCTGCGTGATGCCGAGTTCGTCGCTTCGTGTCGCCTGCTCGGTATGAGCGATGTGCGCATCATGCTGACCCAGATGTTGCCCAATGCCATGGCGCCGATCGTGGTTAGCGCCTCCATCATGGTGGCCAGCGCCATTTTGATCGAGTCTGGCCTGTCATTTTTGGGTCTGGGCGATCCCAATGTCATTTCGTGGGGCAGCATGGTCGGTATGGGGCGCTCTGATTTTCGGGCGGGTTGGTACCTTGTCGGCATTCCCGGCATCGCCATCATGGCCAGTGTGCTGGCACTGAATCTGATGGGCGACGGACTCAACGACGCCCTCAACACCCGGCTGCGGCATGACTAGCCCGGTGTTGCTGCGTGTCGAAGGCCTGCGGCTCACGCTTGCTGATGACGTGGCGCTGGTTCATCAACTGGACTTCGAGCTCCGTGCCGGAGAAACCCTCGCCATCGTGGGTGAGTCAGGTTGTGGCAAATCCCTCACAGCGCTGTCGCTGATGGGCCTCCTGCCGTCCGGGATCAAGCGCGCCCGGGGGCGCGTGTTGTTTCAGGGTGAAGATCTCTGTACTTGGCCAGAGCCGCGCTACCGAGACTTGCGCGGGCACCGGATGTCGATGATTTTTCAAGAGCCCATGACCTCCCTTAACCCGGTGTTGACGATCGGTGAACAGCTCAAGGAGGTGCTGCAGCGCCACTTGAAGCTCAACGCCGGCGACGCCCTGGCCCAGGCGCGTGACTTGCTGGCGATGGTGCAAATTGCTGATCCAGGTGCCCGGCTGCGCTCCTATGCCCATCAGTTGTCAGGGGGGCAACGACAGCGGGTCATGATTGCCATGGCATTGGCCTGCCCAACGCAGTTGCTGATAGCAGACGAGCCCACGACCGCCCTGGACGTGACCGTGCAGTCCGATATTTTGGCGCTCCTGAGTGAACAAAAGCGACAGCGGCAACTCGCCATGTTGCTGGTGACGCATGATTTTGGTGTTGTGGCGCAGGTGGCTGATCGGGTGCTGGTGATGTACGCCGGCCAAAAGATTGAAGAAGGCCCGGCACGCCAGGTCCTAACCGATCCTCGTCACCCCTACACCCAGCGCTTGCTGCGTGCTAGGCCCAGCGCGCGGCAAGACAGGCACCAGCGCCTAGCTGAAATCCCCGGTCTGGTGCCGGCGCCTCAGGATTACAGAGGCGGCTGTCCTTTTGCATCCCGGTGTGATCAGGTGCTGCCGGCCTGCCGTTCACGCGTGCCTGACTTCAACAACCACGGTCAGGGGCATCGCAGTGCCTGTGTCATGCATGATGCACGCTGAGCCATTGCTGCAGATCGAGAATGCGCGTTTCGCGTATGCTGGCCATGGCGCGGCCAAGCCGACGGTTGATGGGGTGACGCTCGCCGTTGGTCGGTGCGAGACGCTGGGACTGGTGGGTGAGTCGGGTTGTGGAAAGTCGACCCTCGCCAGGCTGGCTGTGGGCTTGTTGCGAGCCGATGAAGGTGGTGTTCGGGTCATGGGTGTGGATGTCGCTGCGGCCGGCGCGGCGGCTCGTCTGGCACGCGCACGCCGCGTGCAAATGGTGTTTCAGGACCCCTATGGCTCACTGAATCCGCGCCTGCGCATCCGAACTCTGCTGGCCGAGCCCTTGCGCCTGCACAGACTGACCACGCCCGACCAGGAAAAATCGGCGGTTGACGAGCTACTGCGGCAAGTGGGTTTGCCACCGACCGCCAGCGACAAGTTTCCGCACGAACTGTCGGGTGGACAACGGCAACGCGTCGCCATCGCCCGTGCATTGGCCGTGCGGCCCCAGGTGCTGGTGTGTGATGAGCCAGTGTCGGCCTTGGACGTCTCCATCCAGGCGCAGATCCTGAACCTGTTGCGCGACTTGCAGCAACAACTGGGGTTGTCCTATTTCTTTATCTCGCACGACCTGCGGGTGGTGCGCTACATCGCTGACCGCATCGCGGTGATGTACCAGGGCCGTATCGTTGAAACGGGTCCGACCGATACGGTCTGGCAAGCGCCGCAGCATCCCTATACCCAAAAACTGCTGGCATCATTGCCGCCGGAGTTGTCAGGCCTTCAGGCCGCATCGGCTGTGTAGAGCGCGTGCAGCGCCGGCACATCTCGGGCCCACCCATCGCCTGGTGTGGCTAAAAAAGTCACTTTCGTCGGGCCAATGGCCTTGGCGGCGTCGGCGCGCCAGGCAAACCATGAGCGATGGCTGCCGGACCAGTCGCGGCAGCGCAGGGCCGCAAACACCTCGCGTGTCAGCAAGTCAGCGTCGAGCTGTGGTTCGACATGCCTGATCGTGGCTCGGGTGCGTTCAAACCAGGGGTGGAACAGCTCGCGGTCCCGGATCTGATGCCAAAGACGGATCAAATAAGAGCCGTCCCAGTCTGGCGTCACGGGCAGCGTGTACTGGGCGGGCCAGTTAGCGCGCTCGTCGTCGACCCACAGCTTGAGTTCGCACAGCGTGAGCGCTTGCGGAAGCGGCCGCTTGCCGGCCCAGGCGTCGGCGGCCCACTCGAGTGCCACTGCCGCACCCAGGCCTCGTCCCCACAGCCGATAGGCGGGGACGTTGAGCGATCCGATCACGGTCTGCAAGGCTTGCGCTGTGAGGGCCGGGTCCATCAGATCCCCGGTGTCATCGCCGTGACCCGGCAGGTCGATCGCACACAGCGGTCCAGCCACCAGCGTACGGCAACGGTCGAGCTCACAACCCGCAGCACTGCCCGCGCCATGTAGAACCACGGTGACAGTTTCCCGCGGTTCCCACCGCTCGGCCGACACGCAGCGGCCGGCTACATAGGCGCGCCAACTCCCGTCCGTGGTCGGCAAACCATCCGCAGATGGGTTGGGTGGGGCTGGCGGTGCAGCGCATGCCGTCAGTTGCCGGATCATCCAGTCGGCCTGTGCAATGCGCAAGGCGTCACGGTCTTGGTGTGGCAGACGATGGATTTCCAAGGTTGGGGCGCCGCACGGGATGCGTTCCAGATGCGGGAAGAGTTGGTCGTCGGCGGTGGTGCCCAGCCAGGCGGGTTGCCGCAGTGCCGCCAGGGCCGCCTCACCGTCCCACTGGAAGACCCCGGGGTAGATATGCAGGTGACTCTCACGCGAGCGCAGTAATTCCATCACCTGAACGCGGTGCAGTGTGTCGGCATCGGGCATGTCAACATCCCGGCGGTGGCTGAGGCTGCGCGCCGACCAGGGGAAAAACATCCAGCCATCGCGGAATCGGGACCAAGCCCATGTCAGGTGGCTGCCATCTGCCGCAGGCAGGAAACGGTAAAGTTGGTGCGGCAAAATCGATTGGCACTCGTGCGCCGTGAACAGGGGAATGCCGTCGAGGGCCAGGGCGATCACGCGAGACGGGTGGCGACGCGCCAGTTCAGCCGCCATGGCAGCACCGGTGTGTTGGCCACACAGGCCGACGGTCTTGAGCCCCAGTTGGTCCATCAAGTCCAACATCAGGTCACTGAGCATCGCCATACTCCAGACCTCGTCCGCCAAAGCGTCGGACTGCCCAAAGCCAGGGGTGTCGACCGCGATGGCGGTGCAATGGGACGCCAGCAGACGCATGAGCGGCTCCATCGTCTGGGATGACTGTGGCGTTTGATGAAACAACAGTACAGCGGGGCCCTGACCGAGTCGCCGGTAGTGGATCCAGCGGTCTTTAACCCGGCAAAAATGCCTTTCGATTGGCGGGAGCGCCATCATGGTGGGGTGTTCTCGGTTTAGCGCAGGGATTGCAGCGTCTCGGCGGTGTAAGGCTGCAGAGGGACACCGGAAAAAATGCGGGGGACAAGGTCCGGATTGGCTAAAAAAAGCTTGCCAAAGGCGATCAGATCAAACGCCGCCTGCGTCACCTGTTGGGCTGCGCTCTCAGGGCTGTAGCCGCCATTGCCGATCAGTACGCCAGGCCAATGCTGGCGCAGGAAACCCGACGAGGTGGCCCCTAGCTCAGAATAAAACTTGTCCTCCACCACACCGGTGTGAACATAGGCAATGGGCAGGCTCCGCAAGCTTTGCAACAGATGGGCATAGGTCTCGTTGTCACCTGAGCGCCACTGCATTTCGCCGAAGTAAGCGGCTGGCGACAGTCGTAAGCCGACCCGCCCCGGCCCCCATACCCCCAGACAGGCCTGGACGACTTCCAGCGCGAACCGGGCGCGCGCGGCAGTACCACCACCCCACTCGTCATCCCGCCGGTTGGTGTGTTGCCTCAGAAACTGCTCGATCAGGTAGCCGTTGGCGCCATGAATCTCAACACCGTCAAAGCCGGCATCCAGAGCGCGTTGGGCCGCTAGCCTGAACAGGTCAACAACCCCGGCCACTTCATCACTGCGCAGTGCACGGGGCATCTCGTTGTACAGCGTGTTGCCACCAGCCTGTCGACGCAGTACCGGGTCTAGCACCGCAGAAGCCGACACCGGCTGGCACTTGCTCCAATGGGAGTGCGAAATTCGACCGGTGTGCCACAACTGAGCAAAAATGCGCCCACCACGGTCGTGGACGGCCCGGGTCACCACCGACCAAGCCGTCGTATGCGACTCCAAAAACAGGCCCGGTGTGTCCAGGTAGCCCTGGGCATCGGGTGTGATCAAGATCGCCTCGGTGACCAGCAAGCCCGCCTCGGCTCGCGCGGCGTAGTAGTCGGCAGCACCGGCGGACGGCGACAGGTCTGCGGTGGCCCGGTTGCGAGTGCAGGGCGCAAGCACCACCCGGTTGGGAAGGCGCATGCCGCCCGGCAAGCTGAGGGGCGCCCGCAGTGCATCGACCGCTGAGCTGGTTGAAGCAATTGGCCTACTCATTCGGAAGCTGCCAAGTCATAGTCATGCCCTGTCCGTCGAGGGCCGAGGCGGCAATATGATGCCAAAGTGACGCTTCAGGATGTCAGCGATGTTTTCGAAGCAGGAGCCGTAACGCACGACTTCCAGGGTCTCGCAGTGCAGCAGGGTCGAAGACGCTTGCCAGAGGTGGTATTTCATCAGGCCGTAGTCGATCACAAGGTCGGCGATGTCGGTGATCTCGGGCTCCATGTCCTCGACGCGAAACTTGGTGCCATGCATCGACAGGTTGGCCGATGATCCAAATAACAGCGTCTGCCGCGCCGCGCTTAACCGGGTGATCTCGCGGTGAAATGGTCCTGCGTTCAGCAGCATGAGCAAGGTGTTGTCTTTGGTACTGCGTTCATAGGTATCCGGGTCGAGACTGCGCAGCAGCGGGTGGTTACCGTGGCAAGGTGCAATCAACCCAAGAGGGAGGTCATAGTCTTTGGTGATGGCTTCAACAATGGATTTGCCACGCTCGCTCACCACATGAAGTTCACGGTGCAGGTCGTCATTGCCCAACATGGCATTGAGTTTTTGCGGTGCTCGTCGCTTAGTTTGGAATATTTTTTGAAGCGCTGGTGCCGTCGCTGCGATCAGTGAGTAACCCACGTCGTTGGGCAAAATGGCGATGCCACCGTCCTGCATGACCTGCATCGCGCGTTCGGCGTCAGCTTGTGGATTCAACACGGACATTGGCGTGGCCTGACAAAAAATGAGGGGTTCAGCATGGCGTCATTGGCTCAGGCTTCTGGCGCGGCAAAAATGACATGTTTGGCGGCCAGAATGTGGGCGCGCATGGTCGCCTGTGCCCACTTGCCATCCTGCGCGCGGATGGCAAGTACCAGATCCTGGTGCTGCATGGCGCTGCGTTCGAGGGCGGCTTGGTCATATTTGCCAAAAGTCTGTCGAACGATGGGTACCTGGACGACGGCCACCAAGAGCGATGCCAGGCGAGGATTTCTCCCGGCGCTCAATATGAGCCGATGAAATCGGTTGTTTGATTCGGCCACCGACTGGCGGTCAGGTTCGCTCTGGCGCGCGAGCTGGCTGAAGAGGTCTGCCTCCGCCTGGAGTGCGTCCAGCTCTTGGGCTGTCCGGTTCAGGGCTGCCAACTCACAGCCGTAGCCTTCCAGCATGGCACGCAGATCAAAAATCTGCAACAGATTTTCTTCTGTCCAGTCCACCACCATCGCTCCGCGGTTGGGGTGGAGCTCAACAAAACCCTCGGCCGCCAGCATATTGAAGGCTTGGCGCACCGAGGTGCGAGACACTTGCGCGCGCTCGGCGATGGACTGCTCCCGCAACCAGGAGCCGCCCGGGTATTGGCCGCTCTGAATGGCCTCCCGGATGACCTGGCAGGCCTTCTCGGCACTGCTGGCCACCGGGGGCACTGAGGGCGGCATAGCCACGTACTTAACGCCAGTATTCCGGACGCGAAAAGCCCTTGGCTTTCGGGTCGTTCTCGACGAACCGGCGGTACTCGTTCGACTTGTACCCAGTCACCAATTTTCTAATCAGCTCACCTTTGGCAACGTCATTGCGGGCCACCAGAATGATGCGGTATTGGGGCGCTGGGTCTTCCAGCGCCAGTGCCGAGGACAAGAGCATGCCGGCAGCAATGACGTGGTTGCCCAAGATCGCGGCCAAGTCAACTTCCGGCATGGCGCGCGGCATCTGGGGCGCATCCAGCAGAACCAATTGGAGGTTCTTGGGATTGGCACTGACGTTTTTCTCGGTGGCGCGACCCGCCGGCACGGCAGGATCAAGGGTCAGCAGGCCTTGGCTCTGCATGAACGCAAGAGAGCGCCCCAAAGAGGTGGGGTCATTGGGCACTGCCACCTTGGCGCCATTGGGCAGCGCCTTCAGGTCTTTGTGCTTGGCAGAATACAAGCCGAGCGGTGCGCTGGGTACTTGCAGAACCTCTTCCAAGGTCCCTTTGTGCTGGGCATTAAACGTGTCCATGTAGGCGCGGTTCTGAAAAACATTGGCGTCGAGTGAGCCGTCCATCAGCGCGGAGTTGAGTTGAATGATGTTAGAGAATTCAGTGGCCTCCACTTTGATGCCCTGACTTTCGAGATAGGGCTGAACGCCACGCTTGAATTGATCAGCGTAGGGGCCTGGGAAATAACCAATCCGCAGCACGGTTTGGGCAGATACCGGACCAGCCAAACCAATGGCAAGGGTCGCTAAAAGGGATAACAAAAGACTACGTTTTTTCATGATCAACTCCTGTAAATGGGGGCTCAACCTAGCGCTTGTCTGACCTGCTCACCAGCCAGTCACCCAGATATTGGGCCAACTGAACCAGAATAAACATGATGATGACGCACCAAATCATCACTGAAGTCTCGAACCTGTAATACCCATAGCGAATCGCCAGATCTCCCAGTCCGCCTGCGCCAACGGCACCCGCGACCGCCGAATAAGCAATGAAGCCGGTGGCTGTCACCGTCAGGCTGGCCAGCAGTCCCGGCAGGGCTTCAGGCAACAAGACCTTGGCAACGATCTGCAGCGCTGAGGCGCCACAGGCTTGCGCCATGTCGACCATGCCCCGCGGGACGTCACGCAAGTTTTGTTCGACCATCCGGGCAAAAAATGGAATCACGGCAAATGACAGGGCCACAGCGGCGGCCCGTGGGCCAATGCTGGTGCCCACAACGAATCGGGAAAATGGGATCAGCAAAACCAGCAGAATAATGAATGGGAACGATCGCAGCACGTTCACCAGATAGCTGGTAACCCGGTGCAGCAGCGGGCGAGGGTGCAGCCCCCCAACCGCGGTCGTGAACAACACAATCCCAAGGGGCGTGCCAAGGAGTACCGCACTGAGCATGGTCACCCCCACCATCAGGAAGGTGTCGGTGGTCGCCTTCCACAGGTCGGGTCCGAATTGCACCAGCGCATTCATCAGGTCAGTCATGCATCCTCCTGCGGCAAGACGGTCTGGTCGGTCCAGCCCTTGGCCGTTTCAAAAAAGAATTTGCCCAGCAGGCTTTGCGGCGAAGGCTGACTCATGTCGATGCGGTCAACCACCTTGCCCTTTTCAAGGATCACGGCATGTTCGCACAGGTAGTTGGCCACCTTGATGTCGTGGGTCACCATGACCATCGTCATGCCACGCTCTTGGTTGAGCTGCTTGAGCAGACGCAGGATGGACAGTGCGGTGTGTGGGTCGAGCGCCGAGGTGGCTTCGTCGCAAAGCAGGATTTTGGGCGCAGTGGCCAGCGCGCGGGCAATGGCCACGCGCTGCTTTTGTCCGCCCGACAGCTGGGCCGGATAGGCCTGTTCCTTGTCACTGAGCCCGACCGATGACAGCGCGTCACGAGCACGGCTTTGCCTTTGGGCGGCCGGTAGTCCTGCAATTTCCAGCGAAAAGGCGACGTTTTCCAGCGCTGTCCTGCTGCTCAGCAGGTTGAACTGCTGAAAAATCATGCCCACCTGCTGGCGTGCCTGGCGGAGGTCTGCCTGTGACAGGCCCGTGAGGTCTTGGCCCGCAATCCGAACGATGCCGGTCGTGGGTTCTTCAAGTCGGTTAATGAGTCGCAGCAAGGTGCTCTTGCCGGCGCCGGAAAACCCGAGCAAACCATAGACCTTGCCCTTGGGGATGGACAGGTCGGTGGCTTGCAGCGCATGGACGGTTTCGCCGCGCCCCGCGAAGGATTTGGAAACCTGAAGTAGCTCAATCATTGGCAGCGGTCATAAGGGGGTTGTCCGCGTTGGCCGTCGCGCAGATCATGTTGGCACGCGAGCCGGGGCCGCTTGATCGCTGCTTCGCCAGGCATCCACCAGGGTTCCCAGTGGAGGGGTCCACACTTGATCGAGCGCCAGCGCGTGGTCCAGGATGCGTTCAAACAGCGCGATTCGCAGTGGTACGCCCATGATCCAGGGGCGCACGCAAAAATGGAACAGTCGGGCGGATGCGCGAGCATCCTGGTTCAGTTGGTTAAGCGCCTTCTTGAAGTGGTCTTCGAACATGTCCATGTTGCACATGCGGTTGATTAGCACGGTCTGGTCGTCAAAGTCGGCCCATAACGGGGTGGCTACCAGCCGTTGCGGTGTGCGCATGAAATAGGGTTGCTCATCGTTGGCCCAATCGGACAGGAACTCCACGCCCTGCTCGCACAGCAATTGTGGCGTCACCGTCGACTCGCTGTAATCAGCGCCAAACCATCCCCTGGTCTGAATGCCGCAGGCATTCAGGCGATCGAGGGTCTGTGCAATATAGAGACGCTCCTCCTGCACCGTCATGGCGCTGGTCTGAGGACGCGTCACGGACAGCCCGTGGGCAATGAATTCGGCACCAGCTTCAAACAGCCGGTCGAGCAGATCGGGGTACTGCTCCGCCGTGAGCACATCGATGGCCACGGTGGGCTTGATCCCGCGTTGCCGCAAGGCATCCAGTAAACGGAAAATTCCCACTCGGTGCCCATATTCGCGGGTGGACACGCGGGAAATATTGGGGAAATCCCGACTCAAGCCGCCGCCCACGCTACGTACCTGCGGCCAGCCTTCCGGCAAAGGGTCTTCGTAAGACTCCAGAACGATCAAGGGCACAAAAGCCAATTGCCGCGCGCCTGGCCACTGCAGGCGGGGGCGATGGGGCCAGGGGTTCCATGCGGCGTGTGGGTGGTCATAGCCGGCGGTTCTTGTCGCAGGCCAGGGCCCGGTGGCGATGGGTGTTTGCGACACCGTCCTGGGCACCACGGTTTGCCGGGCGGTCGAGCGTGTCAGGCTGGCTTCATGGAGTTGGGTCGCGTGGGCCAGTTGCTCGTCGTAGTGATGGGCCAGGTAGTGTTCCGCAATGTCGTCGCCGGTGGCGTGCCACACGCCATCGTGGCGGCTGATGTGGTCAAGAACTTCCCGCAAGTGGCCCGCGTGGTGGGGTTGCCCGATTTGATACGGATGTAAGGCAATGCAGAAAACCCGGCCGCCTTGCGCACTTTCGGCATACAGCCGATCAAAGGCGGCCTTGCATGCCTCGACAAAGTAACGCCCGCCATAGGGTCGGCCGTCCCATAGCGGTGCATCGTTCAGGTCGTAGGAATAGGGCAGAGAGACCAATTTTCGCCCGGGCACGATGATGGGAACGGGCACATCGTCGTGCACCCAATCAGCGTGGTAGAGCATGCCGGATTCGGCAATCAGGGCGGGCGTGCGTTCGGTGTTGGTGATCGCTGGCGTGAGGATGCCCTTGAGATCCTGGCCGGTGTGGCGCTTGAGCGAATCAATGTTGTCGCGGTAAAAAGCCCGTTCCTGAGCTTCATCCATGCCGTACAAAAAGCGCGTGTTGTAGATGCCATGGCTCATGACGCCCCAGTTACGCTGGCGGATCAGGGCGGCAATATCCGGGAAATGGTCTAACAGAGCGAGGTTGAGCGACACGGTGGGGCGGACCGGATAGTCCTGCAAGATCTCATCCATGCGCCACAGGCCGACTCGATTGCCATAATCCCGGAAGCCATATTCGCGCACATCGGGGTGAGAGGGAACACGGTCCCAGGTTTCCCGACCAACTGCGGGCGGTGGTGTGTACTCGTAAAACTCGATGTTGGGAACAATCCACACGGCCAGGCGTTTGCCACCAGGCCACTGGATGGGCGGCCGGCTGCTGACCGGGGCGTAGCGGACAAAGTCGCGGATGGATTTCATGCCGGATCGATGGTTTTCAGTGAGTAATTCGGTTCAGTGAATGCGTGGCAGCGGTATGTCACCAGCCCCAGACAAACTGACCAACTGCTGCAGGCTCTGGTAAAGCTGCTCACCGGCAGCCGGTGCAACCTTCGCATGCCGCACGCAGCCCATGAATTTGGCGTGAACATCCGCGGCTGACAGGGGCGTATCGGCATGACCGGTGGCGCGGCGAATCTGGCTGGTGCTTACCGACGTGCCGTCGCGCAGGTGCATGACCACCTGATCAAAGGGTGCAGCATCGCGCCAGTCGGGCTCAAAGGCGTCGGTGGTCTCAAGCTGGATGCATCGCATCAGCGCTTGCATGTCCGGGGCCAGGACCACAGCGTCTTGCAATTCATTGAAGCCAACAGCGTTGTGGCACAGGGCGCTGGCGATGGCAAATTCCAGGCTGAACTTGGCCTCTAGCGCATTTTGCGGCAGGTGGTAAGGCATCACAGCGGCATGACGCTCGCTGATGAATGCCACCATTTTTTCTACCTGGGCCGGATTGATTCGCGTGCGCTGATTGAGCTCCAGTACGGCATCGATGCTGCGCTGTGCCGCACCCACCACGGGGTATTTTTTGATGTTCAGCCGGCGTACGCTGATGCGCCAGGCCTCGCCTCGGTGCATGGGGGATTGGAGGTCGACATGGCCATGCGGCGAGAAGGCGCGCAACAGACCGTGCCGCCCTTCCAGCGCGGTTGCGCTGGCTTCGAGGCCACATGCCGCCATTGCCGCTGCAGACACGCCGACGCTGGCGGCGCGGCCCCCGTGGTAGGGCTTGGCCATCGTGCCAAAATTTTCAAAAATACCCCCGGCGCCCGATGCCGCCAGGGCCATCGCGTGGCGGGACTGCGTCGCGCTCAGGCCCTGCACGACGGCGGCTGCGGCCGCAGCGCCCACAGTACCGAGGATCGCCGTTGGATGCCAACCTTTGTCGTAGTAGAGGTCTTTTTCTCGCAAAAACAGGTCGGCCCAGATTTCGTAGCCCACGGCGTAGGCCCGCGCCATGGTGGCGCCGGACGCCGGATGTGTATCAGCGACAGCCAGAATGGCCGGAACCAGGACGGCACTGGGGTGGTTGGAGAAAGCGAAGTCGTCATAGTCCAGCGCATGGGCAGCCGTGGCATTGATCAGCGCAGCCTGCGCGGCGGGAAGTGCGTCTGGGCAGGACACGACTCGGGCCTGCGGCTGGCCGCCCTGCATCTGTGCCCACTGCGTCAGCCTGCAAACCGCGTTTTCACGAGCCCCTGCCAGCATCACCCCTATCGCGTCGGTAAAACCCAAAACAGCCACCTCCTGAACCTCAGGGGGGATCGTCCAGTCGGCCGAGTCGGCAATGAAATCCGCGTAGGCTTGCGTTAAAGGGTATGTTTTTGCATGCAATTTATTCGTCCGAATCCTGAAAATAAGCAACTCTACCCGTTAAATCTGGATTAGATGGCCTAATCTCCCCCGCCATTATGCATACAATCACGACCGAAGCAACCCTTGGAAAATGAATGGAATTGTGGCAACTCACGGCGGGCGAAGCGAGCGCCCGCATGTCGGCCGGGACGCTGAGCAGCGAGGCATACATCCGTGCTTGCCTGGCGAGAATTGCTGAGCGTGATCCAACAGTACAAGCCTGGGCCCATTTGGACCCGGACGGCGCGCTGACCCAGGCGCGTGCCTGTGACCAGGTTCCGCGCCGCAGCCCCTTGCATGGCATACCGGTCGGCTTCAAGGACGTCATCCGAACCAAGGATCTGCCGACGACCTTCAATTCGCCGATCTACGCGGGTCATCAGGCCCATGAAGATGCGCACAGTGTGGCGGTCCTGCGTGCGCTCGGCGCGGTGGTGCTGGGCAAAACACAAACCCTGGAGTTTGCCTGCGGCGGACAATTTCCCCCAACCAGAAACCCTTGGGACCTGTCGCGCACTCCGGGGGGCTCTTCATCCGGATCGGGTGCGGCGGTTGCCGATGGCATGGTCCCGCTGGCCTTGGGTACCCAGACTGGCGGCTCCACCATTCGACCGGCGGCCTTTTGTGGTGTTTATGGCATGAAACCGACTTGGGGCCGTATACCGTTTGACGGTATCAAGAGTTTTGCCGCGCATTTGGACACGGTGGGTCTGTTTGCCCGCAGTGTTGACGATCTTCGGCTCTTGCTGCAGGCGTATGCCCTGCAAGACGTGCCGGCCCCGTCGGTGCCCAAGTGGCGTGAGCTTCGACTGGGCATCTGTCGCACCCCCTACTGGGGCGAGGCGGAGCCCCAGGCCCAAGCTGCTTTCGAGCTGGCACTCAGTCAACTGCGGGAGGCCGGGGTTCGCTTGGTTGAGCTGCCTTGGGCCCCGGAATACACCGACATCAACCGCTGGCAGGACGACATCATGCAAGATGGCGGGCGGTCCGCATTCTGGCCGGAGATGCTCGGCCAGCCTGAGCATTTGCATGATGACTTCAAGGCCAAATTGAACAACCATCTGGGTCTGACGCCTGAGCGCCTGCGGGCGTCACTGGACGCCGTGGCCCGCTGCCGTATGGCGTTTGAGCAGTCCATGCAAGATGTGCATGCTGTGCTGAGCCTCAGTGCCCCGGGCGTTGCGCCTTTGGGACTGCAAACCCAAGGCATGGCGACGTTTAACCGCCTGTGGACAGCCATGCAAGTGCCGTGCATCAGCATGCCTGCGTTATGGGGCGAAGGGGGCTTGCCCATGGGGCTGCAGTTGATACACCGCCGTTATGAGGACCACCGATTGCTCGAAGTTGCCGCCTGCCTGGCGCCTTTGCTTGACCTGAGAAAGAATTCATGGAACTGATCAACCGGGGCGCTGAGCCCGATTCCGTCACTGTTGGACTGGATGCCAAAAAAGCATTTCAAATCATGATCAGTGGCGGTGTGGCGGTGCTGCCACTGAGTGTTTCGTATGCCATCTTTGCGCATACAGCCCATGGAGTGGAGCGCATCTATGCACTCAAAAACCGTCCGCAGACCAAACCCAATGGCGTGATCGGCAATTGGGATATTTTCTCTGAAGTGTTTGAGACCGAGAGCCGTGATCGGGACCTGGTGCGATGCCTCACACTTGACAACGACCTGCCACTGTCCGTCGTCGCGCCCTTCAATCCTCATCACGATTGGTTGCGAACGGTGGAGTTTGGGGCGCTCCGACGTTCCACCAAAGCCCTGACCATGGACTTGCTGATGCATGCAGGGCCCCTGCATGATGAGCTGGCCCGCATGAGCCTGGAGTCCGCTAAGCCACTGATGGGATCTTCTGCAAACCTCTCTGGTTCAGGCAGCAAATTCCAACTGGAAGATGTCCAGGAATCATTGCGGCAAGGTTGTGATCTGGTGCTCGATTACGGCACATCGCGCTACAGCAATGCCATGCAAATGGGCAGCACGATCATTGAGCTGCCGACTTGGAAAATACTGCGTTGGGGTGGCTGCTTTGAGGCGCAGGCCCTTTTGGTCCAGAAGCATTTTGGCGTCAGTCTTCCCCCACGCCCGACCACCGGCCCGTGGACGCTGGTGTGATGCAACGCCAAGTCAGCCGCACCCACCATGGCACTTGAGCATTTGATCGTCCTGGACCTGACACATATGCTGTCAGGGCCTTACGGCACCATGATGCTGGCCGACCTGGGTGCCCGCACCATCAAGATAGAGCCGCCCGGTTCAGGGGAAGCCACCCGACGCCTGCTTGAGCACGACAAGGACTATGCGGCGTATGGCATGGGGGCCTACTTCCTGACGCTCAACCGCAATAAGCAGAGCGTTTGCATTGATTTGAAAAACCAGGAAGGCCGACAGGTGTTCCTTGATCTGGTGCGCCGTGCGGATGTCGTGTTTGACAACTTTAGCGTTGGTGTTACCCAGCGACTGGGGATCGACCATGCCGTGCTAGCCGGTGTCAACCCGAGAATCATCACCTGCTCCGTCACGGGTTTTGGCGAGACCGGTCCGGATATTCACCGACCCGCCTTCGACCAGGTGGTGCAGGCGATGGGCGGCGGCATGTCCATCACAGGGACGCCTGAGACCGGGCCGACCCGAAGCGGTATTCCCATTGGCGATTTAGGAGGGGGCCTGTTCGGCACCCTGGGCGTCCTGGCTGCTGTAGCGGAACGCGAGCAAACAGGCAGGGGTCAGCATGTCGATGTGGCCATGCTGGATGCACAAATCTCCATGCTGAACTACATGGCCACGATGAACCTCATGTCTGGCATCGTGCCGCAAGGCGCGGGCAATGGGCATTTTGTTCACGTACCCTACAACAGTTACCCGACGGCGGATGGCTACATCATCGTGGCTTGCATTGGCGACCCGTTCTTTGCGCGGTTTGTGGATTTCATAGACATCCCTGAACTGCGAAAGCCTGAGTTGAGCGCTCAGCCGGTTCGATTCGCCATGAAGGCCGAAATTGATGCCCTGATTGCAGCCAAATTGAAGACGCAATCGACGGCCTACTGGCAGGAGGCACTTGATGCCGTCAGGATACCGAACGGCCCGGTGAATAATTTCTCGCAGGCCTTGAACGGCGCGCAGGTCCGAGCCCGGCAGATGGTGGTCCCGGTAGCTTTAAAAAATGGGCAGACGGTGGAAATGCCGGGTAACCCAATCAAGTTGTCTGCGGCGGCGCCAGAACAACGCTATACCTGCCCTCCTGGTCTGGGGGAACATACCGAGAGTGTCCTGAGTGAGCTCGGTGGCTACAGTACCGAGCAGTTGGTGCGGTTAAGGCAAACTGGCGCGATAGCCTGAACGGCAACGTGGAATCAATACGCATCACTGAAGTCTCGCCTCGGGACGGCCTGCAAAACCAATCGGTGTCCCTCTCAACCGAGAACAAGTTGGCCTTGATCCGTTTGCTGGTGGCTGCCGGTCTGCAGCGGGTGGAGATCACCAGTTTTGTCTCGCCCGAGGCGGTTCCTCAGATGGCCGATGCCGCCGATCTCCTGACGCGGGTGCATCAACTGTTTCCGCAGTTGCAGTCGACGGTGCTGGTGCCCAACCTCAGGGGTTTGGAGCGGGCCTGCCTTGCCGGTGCCCGCGAAATCTCCGTGGTGCTGGCCGCAACCGACACCATGAACCGCAAGAACATCAAACAGGGGCTGGTGGATGCGACGCGCATAAGCCAGGACACGGTGCGTGCCGCCAAGGCCATGGGGATGCGCACCCGTGCGTATCTCGCCGTCGCCTTTGACTGCCCCTTTGAAGGGGCTACGCCATTACCGGTGCTGTTGGCATTGGCGCAGCAGATGCAGGCTGCACATGTGGATGAAATCGTGATTGCTGACACGATTGGCTCTGCCTCCCCCGGCAGAGTGCGCGATTGTCTGCGCGTGCTAGGTCAAGCGATACCGATGGATCAGATGGCGATGCACTTCCATGACACCCGGGGTCTGGCGGCAGCCAATGCCTGGGCCGCCTTGGAGGCCGGCGTTCGTCGCTTCGACGCGAGTGCGGGTGGTCTCGGTGGTTGCCCGTTTGCACCGGGCGCCGCCGGCAACCTGGCCACTGAGGATATGGTGTTGATGGCGGAGGGCAGCGGCTTTCAGACGAATATTGACATCGGCAGGCTGTGCGACGTGATTGAATTCGCGCAGCTCAAACTGAATAGCCCCCTCGGTGGGCGGTCCTATAAATGGCTCGCACTTCAGAAGTTGAAAGCTGATCTGAGCCCGCGCGTGCAGCCGTAAGCCAGATCCTGCACTGGGCGGGTGGCCGGTCAACCTCGCCTACCGCTCAAATCCAGTATGTGTAGTGCCATGACGCCATTGGCCTCACTGGCCCAGGCCTGGCCCGCCAAGCAGGCCATCAAGCTGGCAGCGGTGGCGGCAGCAGCGCCCCATGGCTACACCTTTGCCGTGGTGTTTGACAGCCATGGCGTCAACCCCAGCCTGATCCCGGGCCTGCCATTTGACTCCAAAAAAGACCTGAGCCCGGTGGTGCTGATCGGCACCGCGCCCATGGTGCTGGGCACCCCGGCCGGCTCGGAGTTCAAGACCCTGGCCGATGTGGTGGCGGCCGCGCGTAGCCCCAAAGGCGCCAGCTACGGCACCATTGGCTCGGGCAGCCTGGGGCACCTGGCGATGGCAATGCTGGGCAAGGGCAACGGGCTCGATTTCCAGCACATCCCCTACAAGGGCGGCGGCCCCTTGATGAACGATGCGGTGGCCGGCCATGTGCCGCTGGCGATCGGCCCGAGGTGGCCCGCGTGTTCATCGAGCGCCAGATGGACGTCTGGGGCAAGGTGGTCAAAGACAACAACAGCAAGGCCGACTGAGCCGAGATTGGGGCGCGTGCCGGCCGGACCCTGCCGTGCTCAAGCCTCGGGCGTGATGCCGAGTGCCACCAGAAAGCGCGCCACCATGTTGTAGGTGGCAATCGCGCTGGTCAGCTCCACGATTTGCGTCTCGTCGAAATGCCGGCGCATGGCCTCGAACACGGCGTCGCTCACTTTGACGTCAAGCGTCATTTGTGCTGCGTAACGCACCACCAGCGCCTCCAGCTCGCCCAGCGCCGGCGTGGTGGCGGCGCCATGTGGGTCTGCTTTGAGCAGGCCCTGCAGCGCGTCCAGCTCCAGCTGGGTGCCGCCAGCGGCCAGAAAATCAGGCGCATGGTGGTGGTACTCGTAATGCGCCCCCGTCAGCAACGCCACGGTGCAGATACCCAGCTCGCGCAGCTTGCGGCTGGTTGGCAACTCGGTGCGCACCGCTTTGAGGTAGACATTCCAGCCGCGCGCCACGGGTTCGCTCCAAAGCAGGGCTTTGTCCAGGTTCAACAGCGTGCCGCCACGGCGCGCCAGGATGGCGTCCACCAGTGCTTGCGGCTGCGGTTTGAGTTCGGCGGTCCAGTCGGTGATGCGCATAAGCAGCCCTGTCATGCAGTCAGAAAAGTCAGAGGATAAGCGGATAATTCCGCCATGCGTATTCCATTCACCAAAATGCAGGGGGCTGGCAACGACTTTGTCGTGCTGGACGAGACCCGGCAACGCTTTGGCCTCTCAAGCGCGCAGTACCGCTGGCTGGCCGACCGGCACTTTGGTGTAGGCGCTGACCAGATCCTGAGCGTGCGGCCGTCGCCGGCTCCGGGCGTTGATTTCGAGTACGTTATCCACAATGCCGACGGCGCCGAGGTCGAGCAGTGCGGCAACGGCGCGCGCTGCTTTGCCCGCTTTGTGCAAGAACGTGGCTTGAGTCCCAAGACAAGGCTGCGGGTGCAGACGCTGGCAGGCGTGATCGAGCCAAACCTGCAACCGGACGGCAGGGTCACGGTCGATATGGGACCGCCCATTTTTGGGTTGACCGACGTACCCTTTGATGCTGCGGGCCTGCAGCCCCAGTCCTTTGGCGGCTGGCAGCAGTGGCCGCTTGACCTGTCTGGCACACCCGTCTTGTTGGCGGTGCTGTCCATGGGCAACCCGCACGCAGTGCAATTGGTGGACGAGGTCGACACCGCGCCAGTGGCGCAACAGGGCCCCTTGATCGAACACCATGCCCGCTTTACCCGCCGCGTCAACGCCGGTTTCTTGCAAGTGCTGGACCGCCGTCGGGTGCGCCTGCGGGTGTTTGAACGCGGCGCCGGAGAGACCTTGGCTTGCGGCTCCGGTGCTTGCGCAGCGGTGGTGGCCGGGATCCGGTTAGGCCTGCTGGACCGCAGCGTCGACGTTCAGACACGGGGCGGCCTGCTGAGCATTTCCTGGGCCAGCGATGCGGCCCATGTGCTGATGACCGGCCCTGCCACCACGGTTTTCCAAGGCGAGATAGACATCCCCGAGCTCTTATGACCACACCTCTGACCCACCCTATCACTGAAGACGATATCGCCGACTACCTCGGCAGCAACCCTGAATTTTTCGAACGCCATGCGGAGCTCTTGGCGGCAGTGCACTTAAGCAGCCCGCACAACCATCGGGCGGTCAGTTTGCAGGAACGGCAAGCCGAGATGCTGCGCGAGAAAATCAAGGTGCTGGAGCACCGCATGATGGACATGATTCGCCACGGCAATGACAACGTGCTGCTGTCGGGCCGCCTGCTGCGCTGGGCTGCCAGCCTGTTTGGCACGGCTGACGCGACCGAATTGCCTGGCCGAATCACCAGCGACATTGCCACCCGATTTGCTGTGCCGCAAGTGGCACTGCGTGTGTGGGATGTCACGCCAACGCTGGCGCAAGCGCCTTTTGCTCAGGGTGTGAGCGATGAGGTCAAGCAGTTTGCCGCGTCTCTGGACGAGCCCTATTGCGGCCTTAACACCGGGTTTGAAGTGACCGACTGGTTGCCTGACCCGGCGGCAGCGGCTTCACTGGCAATATTGGCGTTGCGTGGACTGGCGGGCGCCACGGGCCCCGGCCCTTTGATCGGTTTGTTGGTCTTGGCGTCGCCGGATTCACAGCGCTTTAACAGCGCGATGGGCACTGAGTTTCTGGAGCGCATCGCCGAACTCTGCGGTGCTGCATTGGCGCGGCTGCGCCAGGCCTGACGCTGGCTCGGCCGTGGCCCAAGATCAGGACGCTGCGCTGACCGAGCGCTACCTGGGCCATGTGCGGGTGGAAAAACGGCTTGCCAGTCGCACCGTCACGCTGTACACGCTTGACCTGCTCAAACTCGCTGAATTCGCCCGCCAGGCCGATGTCACGCTGACGCAGGTACAAAACCACCATGTTCGGCGCTGGGTGGCGCAAATGCATGCCGGCGGTCGCAGTGGCCGCGGCATCGCGCTGATCCTGTCGGGTTGGCGCGGCTTCTACATCTGGCTGGGGCGGGAGGGGCTGGTTGGCGCCAATCCGGTACAGGACGTGCGTGCGCCCAAGGCTGGCAAGCCCCTGCCCAAGGCCCTGGGCGTGGACCAGGCCATGCAGCTCGCTGACTTTGACGCGAGCCCCGACGACCCCTGGCTGGCCGCCCGCGACAGCGCCATGGTGGAGCTCCTCTACGGCAGCGGCCTACGCGTGGGCGAATTGATCGGGCTGGATGTAGCAGCAAGCGCGCAGGCGCGCGGCTGGGTCGATTTAGCATCGGCTGAGGCCCATGTGCTGGGCAAGGGTGGCAAGCGGCGCACGGTACCGGTGGGAGCTCAGGCCCTGGCCGCGCTAAAGCAGTGGCTGGCGCTTCGGGGCGATGCGCCATCGCGAACATCGTCTGCCGCGCAGGCCGCGTTGTTCATTGGCCGGACCGGCACCCGACTCACCACCCAATCGATCTGGCTGCGCCTGCGTCGGCGTAGCCTGCAGGCCGGTCTCGCCGCGCCGGTTCACCCGCATATGTTGAGGCACTCCTTTGCCAGCCATCTGCTGCAGTCCAGCAGCGACCTGCGCGCCGTGCAGGAGCTGTTGGGTCATGCCAACATCAGCACGACCCAGGTCTACACCCGGCTCGATTTTCAGCACCTGGCCCGAACCTACGATGCGGCGCACCCCAGGGCCAAAGTCAAGGGCACCAGCCAGACTTGAGGTTGTGTCACCTTCGCGGCGGGATCGATGCTGTTGTGCAGATTTCGTCGCACCGGACGAATCTCTTATAATGTTTGGCTTCGCAGCGCTTTCGTGGCTCCGCGGCGAAGCCAGTTGACTCACTTGTATCTGCCAGTGTGTACAGTGAACCCCACCTAAGAGATTCCCGCCAGAGGAACGCCGAACGTGGAAAAGAGCCCGGCAAACCCTCTTTTTAAGAGAAAACTCATGACCAAAACTTTCAGCGCCAAACCCGCTGATGTGGTGCACGAGTGGTTTGTGGTTGACGCGACCGACAAGGTCCTCGGACGAGTAGCCAGCGAAGTTGCTCTCCGTTTGCGCGGCAAACACAAGGCCATTTATACGCCCCACGTCGATACCGGTGACTTCATTGTCATCATCAATGCAGCCCAGCTGCGTGTCACCGGCGCCAAGCCGATTGAC
>CAJAXU010000098.1 GCA_903948045.1 uncultured beta proteobacterium
AGGTCGCGCAAGATGCACCAGAGTTCTTCTCGGGTGAAGGCATCCAGCGCACCAAAAGGCTCGTCCAGCAAGAGCATTTTGGGCTCGTGAATCAGCGCGCGGCAAATGCTGGCGCGCTGTTGCATGCCGCCGGAGAGTTGCCAGGGAAACTTGTCCTCGTAGCCGGCGAGTCCCACCTTTTGCAGCAGCTTGCGGGCCCGCTCTTCATAGACTTTGCGCTGTTGCTTGAAGTTGCTGCGGTAGGGTTCGACGATCTCCAGCGGCAACAGGACGTTGTCGACGGTGGTGCGCCAAGGCAGCAGGGAAGGCGCCTGAAACGCCATGCCAGAAATTTTCAGGGGACCGGTCACGGCCTGACCGTCGATCAGGATCCGGCCGACGGAGGGCATTTTGAGTCCGGTGGTGAGCTTCATGAAGGTCGATTTGCCACAGCCCGAGGGGCCCACAATGGCAATGAACTCACCTTGGCGCACCTTCAGGTCGATGGCTTCAACAGCGAAATGCTGCTGTTGCCGCAGCTCCTCGGTGTACGCCAGCCAGACGTCCTGAAAGTCGACGAACCAGTCGGTTGTGCCGGTCGCCTGCATTATTTCTTGGGCAACACGTTGAGCTCAGCCTTGGCGGGCAGAAAGCCACCGTTCCAGACCGCATCCGGGTTGACGCGGGTCTTGGTGGCGAAGGCGTCCGACACTTGCGAGGCCATCAGTGCCAGGCGCGGGCCGTTAACCTGGCCGAAGCCCTCGGCGCGGGCGTTGGGGCTGTTGATGACGGTGTCGATGGCCAGTTTGAGGCGCCGGGTTTCGAGTTCGACATTGATGATGCCGTCACGCGCCTTGACGTCGCCGATGGCGGCGGCCGGGTTACCGATCACATCTTTCATGCCTTTGGCAAAGGCCGACAAAAAGGCTTTGACAGCGGCGGGGTTGTCTTTGAGGATCTTGGGTGAGGCGATGATGGCGTTGCCATACAGCTTGACGCCAAAGTCGGGGTAGGGCAGTACCACCACGTCAGCGATGTTGACGCCACGGGCTTCCAGGTTCAGCAGCGAGGTGAAGGTAAAACCTGTGATGGCATCGACATCACCACGTGCCAGCATGGTTTCGCGCAACGGTGGGTCCATGGCTGTCCACTGCACACCGTTGATGTTGTTGGCTTTGGCAAAAATTGGGAAAGCGCGGCGACCCGCATCAAACACCGGTGCGCCGAGTTTTTTGCCGTTCAGGTCGGCGGGCGTCTTGATGCCGGATTTTTTGAGCGCCATCACCGAGGCCGGTGTGTCGTTGTAGACCATCATGATGGCCACGGGCTTGTTCGGTGCGTCCGGGTTATTGGCGTGGAACTCCATCAGCGCGGCCAAGTCGGCAAAGCCCAGGTCATAGGCGCCCGAGGCCACGCGGGTGACTGCGCCGCCCGAGCCGTTGCCAGCATCGACAGTGACGTCCAGCTTGGCGTCCTTGAAGTAGCCTTTGGCGACCGGCGTCAGGAACAGGGCGGCAGGCCCTTCAAAGCGCCAGTCGAGCTGAAATTTCAGGGGTGTTACCTGCTGCGCCTGTGCCGCGCCCAGGGTCGAGGCCATGCCGACTGCAGCGGCCAGTTTCAACAACATGCGTTTTTTCATAAAAATTCCTTGGAATGAATGGTTCTGGTAAAGACAGTTGTGCCAGGAGGCACTGATCGGTCAGATCAATGACTCCGCAAGAAGGGTGCCAAGTGTCGCAAAAAAAGTTGAGCTCCGCACCCCGGTAAACCCTCGGATCGTGGGTTGCGGCATCACTCGGTGAACGGATGGGTGGCTCGCCAGTGCCGCGCAATGTCAATGCGGCGGCAGACCCAGACCCGGTCGTGCTGGCCAATGTGGTCCAAAAAGCGTTGCAGTGCGGTGATGCGGCCGGGCCGACCCAGCAGGCGGCAGTGCATGCCCACGCTCATCATGGCTGGCCGCTCCAGGCCTTCGGCATACAGCACGTCAAAGGTGTCTTTCAGGTATTGGAAAAACGGGTCGGCATAGGCATAACCTTGGGGCAATGCAAAGCGCATGTCATTGCAGTCCAGCGAGTAGGGAACAATCAGTTGCGGCACCACCTCGCCGTTGGTTTTGCGCACCTTCATCCAGAACGGCAGGTCATCGCCGTAGTAGTCGCTGTCATACTCAAAACCGCCATGGTCAGCCACCAGCCGGCGCGTGTTCGGGCTGTCGCGCCCGGTGTACCAGCCCAAGGGGCGTTCACCACACAGCCGCGTCAGAATCTCCATGCCGCGCGCCATGTGCTCGCGCTCGGTCGCCTCGTCAACGTTTTGGTAGTGGATCCAGCGCCAGCCGTGGCAGGCAATTTCATGGCCCAGCTGCTGAAGCGCGGAAACCAGTTCGGGGTGGCGTTCTAGCGCCATGCTGACGCCAAACACCGTCAGCGGCAGGCCGCGCTGTTCGAACTCGCGCAGAATGCGCCACACGCCAGCGCGCGAGCCGTACTCGTAGATGCCTTCCATGCTGATGTGGCGGTCCGGGTAGCTGGCCGGGTTGAACATCTCGGACAAAAACTGCTCTGAGCCGGCATCGCCATGCAGCACGCTGTTTTCGCCGCCTTCTTCATAGTTCAGCACGAACTGCACAGCAACGCGCGCTTGGCCGGGCCACTGTGCATGCGGGGGCTTGGGACCGTAGCCGATGAGGTCGCGCGGGTAGGCTTGGGTGCTGTCGTAATGGCTCATGCCGTAATGATAACCACGGGTGAATGGTATAAACAATTCAAACGCGTCCCCGTCTATTTCAGGGGGCGCTACACCCAATCAGGAGCGCCAATGGGCTTGAGCACACACGATTTGGACACCATGCACGGTACCCCGGCGCCGGGCATGCGGGTCAGCCTGTACACCACGGCGGGCGATTCGGCCACGCTGGTCAAACAGTTTGTTCTGAACCAGGATGGGCGTAACCCCGACGGGTTGCTGATCGACCACGACAGCCTCAAAATAGGCACTTATCGGCTGGTGTTTGAGGTGGCGGATTACTTTCAGGCCCGCGGCGTGGCCTTGCCGCAACCGAATTTCCTGAACCGAGTCAGCCTGGATTTTGGGGTGGCGCACCCCGATCAGCACTACCACGTGCCGCTGTTGGTCAGCCCTTGGAGTTATTCGACCTATCGTGGCTCCTGAGGGCTGCGGCTTGGCCTTACAGCTGCCCCTCTGTCAGCGTGTCAAGCTGGAAGCGACCGCTTTTATGCCACAGCCAGGTGTCGGTGTAGGTGACCTCTCCCATCCGCGCCGGCAGCGGGAAGGGCGCAGCGCGGCGTACCGTGCGTTCAATTTCTGCGACCACCTCAGGCGCGTGCCTGGGTGCTCGCATCCAGTTCAGTCGTGTCACCTGGCCTCGCCCGTCCACCTCGACCTGCAACACGCCGATGGCGTACAGCATGGGGGGCATCTTGCCGGCAAAAATACGGTGGGCGTTTTGGCCATACAGGTGGCTGGCTGCATCGCGTCGGTAATCGAGCGGGTTGGCCGCCTTGGACAGTGCCGCGCTGTTGCTTGCTTGGGGCGCCGCAGCAAGCGCTGGCGGCGGTTTGGCTGGCGCCACGGGTGCCTGCGGAGCGATCGCGACTGGTGGCAAGGGGGCTTGAACCGGTACCGGCAAGGTGGCTTGAACCGGTGCCGGAATGGGGGCTTGAACCGGTGCCGGCACGGGGGCTTGAACGGTTGGTGCGATCACGGTCAGCGGTGGCGCAGTCGGTACGGGTATGGGTGCGGGCACGGGCGCGGGCACTGGTACTGGTACTGGCAAAGGTGCGGCGGGTGGCAGGGGCGCGGCGCAGCCTGCCATCAGGGCGGCAACCACCAAGCCGCTCAGGGGCAACGGGTTGCGGAAAATCCGAAAAATATGAGCCATGGTGTTGTCTCCTGTGCCGGCGCCTTGCCGGTCTGCTTGGGGCCACGGACCGGGCCTGTTGTAGAGCCGAGCATAGCGGTCTCGGGCTCTGGCGTCCAGCCGGCTGGGATGGATCGTCGTACTTCCAGTCAGTATGCACAACACTGAGCGTTTTTTCAGGCACCTGCGCCGGCAGCCGGCAGTGCTGGTCACGGTGGCGTCGGTTCGCGGTTCGGTGCCGCGCGAGGTAGGGGCCTGGATGGGTGTGTTTGCCACGGACATGATCGGCACGGTAGGCGGCGGGCGGCTTGAGTTTGAAGCCTTGCAGGAGGCGCGTCAGCACTTGAGCGGTTTCGCCGGGGCCGGCAAGCTGGCCCCCAGCCTTGACGGCGAGCCGGGTCAACTGCGTCGTTTCGCGCTTGGCCCGACGCTCGGTCAGTGCTGTGGCGGCGAAGTCCACCTGCGTTTTGAGTGTGTCACGGCCGCAGATGTCGCACGACTGCAGGAACGCCTGAAGCAGCTCCGACACCCGGTGGCGCTGTTTGGCGGCGGCCACGTGGGGCGGGCGCTGGTGCGGGTGCTGGCCGACCTCCCGCTGGCGTTGCATTGGATTGACAGCCGTGACGAGGTGTTTCCGCCCGACCAGCCGGCCCATGTGCGGTGCGAACACTCTGACCCGGTGCAGGGCGCCGTGCCCACGCTGCAATCCGGCTCACGCGTGCTGATCATGAGCTTCAGCCATGCCGAAGACCTCGATGTGGTGGCAGCCTGCCTGACCCGGCAGCGCCAGCAGGGCGACCTGCCCTTCATCGGCCTGATCGGCAGCCAGACCAAATGGGCGACCTTTCGCCATCGGCTACAGGACAGAGGCTTTAGCGCGCAAGAATTGGCCCAGGTGACCTGTCCGATCGGTCTACCGGGGATCGTTGGCAAACAGCCTGAGGTGATCGCGGTGGCGGTGGCGGCTCAAATTTTGCAGACGCTGGCGGCAGAGCCGCCCTGATAGAGTTCAGGTCAAATAAGGTGGATTTAGATGGAAAGTTATTACCTCGACTGGGCCAACCTGCTGCTGCGCTGGGTGCATGTCATCACGGCCATCGCCTGGATTGGTTCCTCGTTTTACTTCGTGTTCCTGGACAGCAGCCTGACGCCGCCAGTCGACGAGGACTTGAAACGCCAGGGCGTCAGCGGCGAGCTGTGGGCGGTGCACGGCGGCGGTTTTTACCACCCGGTCAAGTTCAACGTCTCACCGCCAAAGTTGCCCAGCCATTTGCACTGGTTTTACTGGGAAAGCTACAGCACCTGGCTGTCCGGCTTTGCGCTGTTCACGGTGTCCTACCTGTGGAGCGCCAGCACCTACCTGATTGACAAATCCAAAATGGATTGGGCGCCCGCCACGGCCATTGCCGTGGCCTTGGCGTTTTTGGTGGTGTTCTGGCTGCTGTACGACCTGATCTGCCGCACCCTGGGCCAGCGCAAGCATGGAGATGCCATCGTCGGCGGACTGGTGTTCTTGCTGGTGTGCCTGGCGTCCTGGCTGGCTTGCCACTGGTTTGCTGGGCGCGCCGCCTTTTTGCTGGTGGGGGCGATGCTGGCCACGAGTATGAGCGCCAGCGTGTTCTTCTGGATCATTCCGGGCCAGAAAAAGGTGATTGCGGCGATCAAGGCCGGCCAGCCGGTGGACCCGGTGCACGGCCAGCGCGGCAAGCAGCGCAGCGTGCACAACACCTATTTCACCTTGCCGGTGCTGTTTGCCATGCTCAGCGGCCACTACAGCTTCACCTACAACCACCCGCAGAACTGGCTGGTGCTGATCCTGATGATGTTTGCCGGTGCGGCCATCCGGCAGTTTTTCGTGCTGCGCCATGGCTACAAGCTGGGCCGCCATGGGCATCCCTGGCGCTGGGCGCTGGTCGGGGTGTTGGTGCTGGTGGCGGTCATCGTCTGGCTACGGCCGCCGGCAGTTGCTACAGATTCAGTAGCTAAAGACCCAATAAGCACGGGGCCTGGAGGCCAATTTGGCTATAAAGATTTGCAGCCTGTGCTGGCCCAACGCTGCTACAGCTGCCACGGCGAGCAGGTGCAGATGAAGAACGTGCGGCTGGATTCGGCCGCGCTGGTGCGGCAACACGCTGCCACCATCTACCAGCAGGTCGTGGTGGCCAAGGCGATGCCGATGAACAACGCCACTGGCCTAACCGAGTCCGAGCGGCAGCTGTTCAAACAGTGGTTTGAGGCCGGCGCCCGAGTCGACTGACCTGCGGCCCGGGGGCATTCAGTCCACCGTGGCGCCGCTGGCCTTGACCACCTGCTCGTATTTGGTGCGCTCGGCGGCCATGAAAGCGCCAAAGGCCTCGGGGCTGGTCGGCACCGGTTCGGCCAGCAATGCAGCAAAGCGGGTCTTGGTTTCGGGCGTATTCAAGGCGGCGACAAAGGCCTGATTCAACCGGGTCAGCACGTCTTTCGGCGTGGCGGCGGGCGCCACCAAGCCCCACCAGGTGTCAATCGCAAAACCTTTGAGGGTGTCGGCCATCGGCGGCACTTCGGGCAGCGCGGCGGAGCGCTCCAGCGTGGTCACGGCGATGGCCCGGAGCTTGCCGGCGCGGATGTTCGGCGCAGCGGTGGCCAAATTATCAAAATTGAAATCGACCTGGCCGCCCAGCAGCGCCAGCTGCGCCGGGTTGCCGCCGTTGTAGGGGATGTGCACCGCAAACAGGCTGGCTTCCTTTTTGAACAGCTCGCCAGCCAGGTGGCCGGCACTGCCATTGCCGCCGCTGCCGTAATTGAGCTTGCCGGGATTGGCCTTGCCGTAGGCCACCAGGTCTGCCAGATTGCCGACCTTGAGCCGCTGCGCGGTCTCGGCGTTCATCACCAGCACGTTGGGTACCCGCAGCATTTGCGTGATGGGCGCAAAGTCGGTGGCCGCGTTGTAGGGCATGGTCTTGTACAGCCAGGGGTTGATGGCGTGGGTGGCGGTGGCAGCAATGCCAATCGTCAGGCCATCGGGCGCAGCCTTGGCCACCGCATCGGCGCCGATGTTGCCGCCAGCGCCGGGCCGGTTCTCGATGATCACTGGCCCCAGAGTGTCCTTGACGCGCTCGGCCAGCACGCGGGCGGTGACGTCAATCGGGCCGCCTGCGGCGTAGGGCACGATCAGGCGGATGGGTTTGCCCTGCGCCAGGGCGGTTGGGCTAGTCAGGGCGGCCAGCAGGGCGAGGGCAGGCAGCAGTAGGGTGGTGAGTTTCATGGGGGTTGAGCGTCGGGGTTGTGGGGGCGATGGATCCCCGGCCGCGGCCGAGGATGACGGATAGGTTGTGTCAGTTGACGGCCTTGTCGGCTTCCGAGGTGAAGGAGTCGGCAAAAAACTCGTCTTCGGGCAGACCGGCTTGGCCGGTGTAGGCGGCGCGGGCGGAGTCGACCACGATCGGCGCGCCGCAGGCATAAACCTGGTGGCCGCTGAGGTCAGGGAAGTCTTGCAGCACGGCCCGGTGCACAAAACCGGTGCGGCCGGTCCAGCCGTCTTCGGGCTGGGCGTCGGACACCACCGGCACGTAATGCAGATTCGGCATGGCGCCCAACTGCGCCTGCACCCAGTCGTTCAGGTACAGGTCGGCTGGCCGTCGGCCGCCCCAGTACAGGGTGGCGGGGCGGGTGATGCCCTTGAACTGCATGTGCTCCAGCACCGCCTTGATCGGGGCAAAGCCGGTGCCCGAGGCCAGCAGGATGATGGGCTTGGCGCTGTCCTCGCGCAGGTAAAAGCTGCCATATGGCCCCTCAATGCGCAAGATCTCTTTTTCTTTCATGATTTTGAACACATGGTCGGTGAACTTGCCGCCCGGCATGTGCCGGATGTGCAACTCCAGCCCGGCGGCCAGCGTGTGCGGTGCATTGGCCATGGAATAGCCGCGCCGCGCGCCATCGCGCAGGATGAACTCGACATACTGGCCGGCGTGGTAGCTGAAGCTGTCATTGGCCGGCAGTTGCAGCCGCAGCAGCATCACATCGGCTGACTTTTTCTCCAGCAGGTTGACCCGGGTTGGCATTTTCTTGATTGGGAACGCACCTTCGCTGGTGACCTGGCGCGATTCCAGCACCACGTCGCTCTGCGCCACACCGCAGCAGGTCAGCACCAAGCCGGCGGCCTCTTCCTCGGGACTCAATGCCTTGTTTTGGTGCGTGCCGTGCACCACAATGCCGCTGAGTTTCTTGCATTTGCAGGAGCCGCAGGCGCCATCCTTGCAGCCATAGGGCAGGCCGATGCCCTGCCGGATACCGGCGGCGAGCATGGTTTCATCGGCGTTGGCGCTGAAGCTACGGCCGCTGGGCTCAATGGTGATCTGGAAGGCCGCGGTGGCGGTATCGGAGCGGCTCATGGTGGTTGGTATCCTTGGGGTTTGCACGTTTTGGGAAAGCCCCTGATTTTGCCCTCAAACCCAAGCCCCCATGGCAGTTTGTATGCCACTCGGCCCGGCGCACTGCCGGCGCGTTTTCGTCGCCAGCGCCTGCTGATCATTGGCTGCGGCGACGTGGGCTTGCGCGTGGCACAAGCCCTGCCGCCCCAGGTGCGCGTGCTGGCGCTGACCTCCAGCGCCAACCGCACCGCCGAGTTGCGCGCGCGCGGCATCACACCGCTGCGCGGCAATCTGGACGACCGCAGCAGCCTGCGGCGCTTGGCCGGTCTGGCCCACCGCGTGCTGCACCTGGCGCCGCCGCCGAGCGAAGGCTGGCAAGACCCGCGCACCCTGGCCCTGACGCGCGTGTTGCGCCGGCGCAGCGCCCCGAGCTGTTTGGTCTACGGCTCCACCAGCGGTGTTTACGGCGACTGTCAGGGTGATTTTGCTACTGAAACAAGAGCAACAAACCCAGACACACCAAGGGCTAAGCGCCGAATTGATGCTGAAAGCTCGGTGCGCTTCCTGGGGCGCTCGGCCGGGGTGCGCAGCAGCATATTGCGCATTCCCGGCATTTACGCGCCTGACCGCGTCGGTGGCACGCCGCGTGCCCGGCTGGAAAAGGGCACGCCTGTGCTGCGGGCTGAGGACGACGTCTACACCAACCACATCCACGCCGACGATCTGGCCCGGGCCTGCATCGCCGCCCTGTGGTACGGCCGGCCGCAGCGCATCTACAACGTCAATGACGACACCACGCTCAAGATGGGTGACTACTTCGATCTGGCCGCCGACCTGTACGGCCTGCCCCACCCGCCACGAATTACCCGCGATGCGGCTGGCGGTCAGTTGCCGCTGATGCTGCTGAGCTTCATGAGTGAATCACGCCGGCTGGACAACACGCGCCTGACCTGCGAGCTGGGGCTGCGGCTGCGTTATCCGACGGTGGAGTCCGGCTTGCGCTCATGAACGGGCCGGCCATGCTCAAACACAGCCCGGCCGCTGAGCGCAATGGCCCAGCCATTCTGGCGCAGCTGCAGGCGTTGTTGCCCCAGCAGGGCCGGGCGCTGGAAATTGCCAGTGGCACTGGCCAGCATGTGGCCTTGTTTGCCGCCAATTGGCCGGGTTGGACATGGCAGCCGAGTGATCTCAGCGGCGATGACTTTCCCTCTATCGTGCAATGGTGCGCACAGACCAGCGCCGAGCAGGCGCTGCCACCCTGCCAACTGGATGTGCAGGCACCCCACTGGCCGGCGGTGGGTGCGCCGTTTGCGCACCCTTTTGACGCCATCTACTGCGCCAACATGCTGCACATTGCGCCCTGGGCCTGCTGCCAGGGCTTGATGCAGGGCGCGGCACGCCACCTCGCGCCAAGCGGGCGCCTGATCACCTACGGCCCTTATTTTGAGCTTGGGCTACCGGTCTCAGCAGGTAACCTGGCGTTTGACCAAAGTCTGCGGGAACGCGACAGCGCGTGGGGTATCCGTTGGCGCCATGAGGTTGAGGCGCAGGCCGAAAGTGCGGGTCTGCGGCTGGCCAACCGGCTGGAGATGCCGGCGAACAATTTGCTGCTGGTGTTTGAGCGCGTGCGCCCTGCAGTGGCGAGCTCGGAAGTGGCGGGAGATGGGAGCGGCGGCCTTGCCTCGGCATGACCCTTTTGGTCAGCCAGTGTGGTGCCGGGGCCGCACACGCAAACCGGCCGCTAACCCGCATGAATCCTTGCGCTGTGCTTTCTGATGGCTGAAATTCCCCTTGACTGAAAAGGATACCGTTGCGAGAGTGAGTTCGGATCAACTCTATGCCTGAAAGGCTGGCGGCAGATGCAAGCCCAAGGATCCTCGGCTCGTATTTGAAGGCATCGTCTATGTGTTACGCACCGGCTGCCAGTGGAAGGCATTACCAACCTCGTTATGAGGCGGTGCCCGTGCAATACACGCGCGTTTCTAGGAGTGGGAGAAGGCGGGGATCTTTAAGGCTCTGCGGCAGTTGGGTCTGAGCCAATCCGCCACACAGGCGCCATCAACGCCTGTGCTAATTTTATGGTTTCATTGGTGTGTCTAAAACTCAATACTTACCGTCACAGACCCGTACGCGTGGCTTGAACCCTGTTCTTCAAACTCCCTGGTTCGCCAAACCCGCATGACGGCCAGCTTGACGCCGTGACCTGCTACTGGGCTCTGCGCGCTGAGTCCGACTGCTGCTTGTGCAACCCAGGGGCTTCTGGTGACGCTGTGGCTCGACTCGAAGAGATTGCCATTCAGCGAAAAGTCGTGCAGCACCAGCTTAGTCTCGAGCGTTCCAAAGAGGTGGACGCCTGCACGTGGCCTGCCAGGCTGGGTTGTGCCCTTACCGTCGCGACCATGAATAGAGGCGGCCGAGGGCGGGCGGTTTTCGGCACCGGGGCGAATCGGATATGTGCCGAAGTCATTGGGAATATTCCAGCCAATGCGGCCCTCGATACCCACGGTCCCAGAGGTTTCGATGTTGCCGAGTTGCAGTCCTAGCGACCGGATGTAGTCGGCAGAAAATCCCGGCTGAATTGCCCCTGCGCCTTGGTAGGTTTTGAACTTCTTATCCAGTGCCATTTGAAGCACGGGCTCATTGCGCAACTGGTTGTCCCAACCTTGGAATCGCTCAGCACCGATGAGATCGTGAATGAGATCTTGAGCGGGTTGAGCCAGTGCCAGTGGACCTATAACCCCAAGAGTAATCTCGCGGGTATCAAGTACTTCCGTGTCGTTGTAGGGCTGGTGTTTTCGGCGATTCCATGACATGCCGACGTAAAGCAAACCTGCGTAGGGGCGGTCGTCGGGGATCAAATCAGTTCTGGTGGAGTCCCTCGGTGTGAACATC
>CAJAXU010000099.1 GCA_903948045.1 uncultured beta proteobacterium
GTGAAGTTCACCTTTGCCACGCCCTATGCCCTGTTCCTGGAGCAACTGGCCACCCCGCTGGGTCAATACCCCACACTCTTCCCCAAACACTACTGCAGCCAGTTTCACCCCAAGTACAACCCCAACGTGGCAGCGCAGGCCAAGGCGGCCAATCTGTCGGACTGGGCCTCGCTGTTTCGCAACAAGTGTGGCGACATTGAAATCCCGGCACGCTGGGGGAATGTCGAGAAGCCCACGTTGGACCCATGGGTGGTGACCGAAGCCTATTCCGGTGGCGTGACCCGGGTCGTGATGGAGCGCAACGCCTACTTCTGGCAGGTCGACCAGACTGGCCAACAGCTGCCCTATATTGATCGGCTGACTTTCAGTATCGCCCAGGACGTTGAGTCACTGATGCTGGACGCCTTGTCGGGCAAGCTCGACATCCAGGAGCGGCATATCGATTCCCTGCAGAACAAGCCCACCCTGTCGCAAAACATGCAAAAAGGCGGCTATCGGCTGATTGAGTTGGTGAATGCGGGTTCGCAGCAGGTGCAGATCTACCTCAACATGACGCACAAAGACGCCAAGATGCGCGAGATGTTCGCCAACAAAGAGTTTCGACAAGCACTCTCCTTGGGCATGAACCGCAAGGAAATCATTGACCTGGTCTACTTGGGTCAGTCCGAGCCGTACCAGACCGGCCCGCGCCCGGGGCACCCGTGGTTTAACGAAAAACTGGCACACCAGTTCACCAAACACGACCCCAAGTTGGCCAATGAAATCCTGGACCGGATCGGTTACAGCAAGCGTGATGCGCAGAAATTCCGTCTCCGGCCCGATGGGCAAAAGGTGTTTTTCTCGATCGACGTGATTCCCACGCTCTATCCCGATGCCGTCGATACGCTGGAGCTGGTCAAGCGCCACTGGGCCGAGATCGGGATCGACATCAAGGTCAACACCATTGAGCGGGCGCTGTACTACACGCGTGGCGACAGCAATGACCACGATGCGGCGGTGTGGCCTGGCCCTGGTGGTCTGGACCCGATGCTGGATGCCCGCGACTACTTTGCCCAGCATGCGCAAGGCTCACGCTACGCCATACCATGGACCCAATGGTATTTGTCGGGTGGTAAGGACGGCCAGGAGCCGCCGGCCAGCCAGAAGCAGCGTATGAAGCTGTACGACGATGCGCGGGCCACGGCTGACCTGAAGAAACGTGGTGAGCTGATGAAGCAGGTGTTTGACCTTTGCGCCGACGCCTTTGAGACGATTGGGGTGTGTTTGGCCGTCAACTCCTTTGGCATCGCCAAGAACAACCTGCAGAACGTGCCCAAGAGCTACCCCAGCGCCTGGTCATGGCCCAACCCTGGGCCGGCCATGCCGCAGCAGTTCTTCTTTACCCGAACCTGACGCCCTATGCTGGTCTTTATCGTCAAGCGGCTGCTCTGGATGCTGCCGTTTCTGGTGGCGATCAGCTTCCTGTCCTTCGTCCTGATTCAGCTGCCGCCTGGCGATTACGTCACCACGTACATCGCCACGCTGGCCGCCTCCAACGAGGTTGTGGACCAGAACACAGCGGCCGATCTACGCAACCGTTTTGGTCTGGACCAGCCGATGGTGGTGCAGTACTGGAAATGGATTTCCAACATTGCCTTGCGGGGCGATTTTGGTCTGAGTTTTGAGTGGCAGCAGCCGGTGGGTGACCTGATCTGGGAACGCATGGCCTTGACACTGCTGTTGACGCTGTCGGCCCTGCTGCTGACCTGGGGCATCGCCTTGCCGGTGGGGGTGTTCTCGGCGGTCAAGAAATACTCGGTGGCCGACTACTTCGTCACAGGCCTGTCATTTCTGGGCCTGGCAATTCCGAGTTTTTTGCTGGCGCTGGTGCTCATGTA
>CAJAXU010000100.1 GCA_903948045.1 uncultured beta proteobacterium
CGGCCGACACCCTGATGCAGGCGCCCCTTGCGTCGGCTTGGACGGGCTTTGCACCGGTCGCCCTGGGTCTGGCCTTGTCCTTTCCCCTGGTATTGCCCATGCTGTTGACGGCACTGCCAGCCACGTGGGTCAGCCTGCTGGGCATGCCCCCAATGCTGCCGGCTTGGCTGCAATGCCTGCTGGCCACGCCGGTGCAGTTTGTTCTCGGTGCTCGTTTTTACCGCGCCGGTTGGCATGCGCTTCGGGCCGGCAGCGGCAACATGGACTTGCTGGTCGCCATTGGCACCAGTGCCGGCTGGGCTTTGTCGATGTGGCTGTGGTTGAGTGCCCCCGCCGACACCATGGTGCACCTGTATTTTGAGAGTTCCGCAGTGGTCGTGACACTGGTGCTGCTGGGAAAGTGGCTGGAGGCACGGGCCAAGCAACAAACCACTGCAGCAATCCGCGCGCTGCATGGGCTACGGCCGACCGTGGCCCATCTGCTGGGCCGAGATGGTGAAGTTGATGTGCCGCTGGGCGAAGTGCTGGTGGGTGACCGACTGGCGATCAAACCTGGTGAACGGGTTCCCGCCGATGGCCTCTTGCTGGATGGGCAAACCGAGGTGGATGAGTCCATGCTCACGGGCGAACCACTGCCCGTCAGCAAAGCCAGCGGCGCTTCACTGACTGGCGGCTCGATCAATGGCGATGGCCGGATCGTGATGCAGGTTCAGGCTGTTGGCCAGGAAACCGTGCTGTCACACATCATTCGGCTGGTCGAGGATGCCCAAGCTGCCAAAGCGCCGATCCAGCGCCTGGTCGACCAGGTCAGCCGCGTGTTTGTGCCCGTGGTGGTGGTGCTCGCGGTACTGACCCTGTGCGGCTGGTGGCTGACGGGGCATCCCTTTGAATTGGCGTTGATCCACGCGGTGGCGGTTTTGGTGATCGCCTGCCCCTGCGCCCTTGGGCTGGCAACCCCTGCGGCGATCATGGCCGGTACCGGCGTCGCGGCCAAATACGGGATACTGATCAAGGACGCCCAGGCGCTGGAACTGGCGCATCGGGTCGATATTGTGGCCTTCGATAAAACTGGCACTTTGACCGTCGGACAACCACGCTTGCTGGCGATTCACATCAAGCCAGACGGACAAGCCGTGCTGAATCTGCCATCCGAACCCAAGTTTCTGAGCATTGCGGCTGCGCTTCAAAGTGGCAGTGAGCACCCGCTGGCTACCGCTGTCGTGACTGCTGCGCGCGCGGCCGGCCTGAGCATCACCACTGCCAGCCAAGTGCGCGCGGTACCTGGGCGTGGGACCCTGGGCACTGTGGACGGGCAAGACTACAAAATTGGCAGTTTGCGCTGGCTTGAGGCGCTCGGGGTTGATTTGGGCCCCTGGCTGACGCTGGCAAGCCGGCTGCAGCAGCAAGGCGCCACGGTCTCCGCGCTGGTGGCGGACAGCACCCAGGGTGCGCACCTGTGTGCCCTGTTCGCTTTTGGTGATGAACCCAAACCGGGTGCCAAAGAGGCTTTGGCGGCGTTGCGTCAGCGTGGCATTCGAACCGTGATGATTTCGGGCGACAACCAGGGTGCCGCAGAGGCCATGGCCCTGCGTTTGGGCCTGCGACCAGACAAGCACGAGGTCATGGCCAATGTGTTGCCAGGCGAGAAGGCGGACCGGGTTCAAGCCCTGAAAGCTGGCGGCCATACCGTGGCCATGGTGGGAGACGGTATCAATGATGCGCCCGCACTGGCGGCGGCTGATGTTGGCATGGCGATGGGCACCGGCACCGATGTGGCCATGCATGCCGCGGGTATCACGCTGATGCGCGGCGACCCTGCACTGGTGGCCGCGGCTTTGGCCATCTCAGACCGGACCGTGCGCAAAATTCGGCAAAACCTGTTCTGGGCATTTGCCTACAACGTGGCTGGTATTCCGCTGGCTGCCTTGGGCTTCTTGAACCCAGTGGTAGCCGGTGCAGCCATGGCCCTGAGTTCGGTCAGCGTGATCAGCAACGCGCTGTTACTCAAACGCTGGAAACCCTGACAGGGCTGGCCAAAGCTGTGAATTCAGCGTGAATCTGGCAATTCGATCTTGACCTCAAGCACTTCAAGATTGTCCTGGCGTTCCAGGTTGACCTTGATGTCGTCGGGATTGATCTTGATGTACTTGCTGATCACCGCAACCAGATCGCGTTGCAAATCCTGCAGGTAATCTGGTTCGGCAGCATTGCGGCCACTGCGCTCATGCGCGAGGATGATTTGCAGCCGTTCTTTTGCAACGCTGGCTGTTTTCTTTTTTTCGCCCAGCAGAAAAGAGAGAAATGACATGGTCTTACTTTCTGCCAAAAAGTCGCTTCAACAGACCCTGTTTGGGTGCCTCCGTGAAGCGCATTGGTTTGTCTGTGCCGAGAAAGCGGTCAATCACGTCTTTGTAGGCCTCTGAGACATCACTGCCCTGCATATGCACGGCTGGCACACCCTGATTTGAGGCCTGCAGCACAGATTCACTTTCCGGGATGACACCAATCAGCTTGATACGCAAGATGTCCTGAATA
>CAJAXU010000101.1 GCA_903948045.1 uncultured beta proteobacterium
CACGCCACACTGGCGCGCCAGGTCCAGCAGCAGCGCCTGGCTGCGGTCATCCACCAGGTTTTTCGACAGGTCGGCAAACACATGCGGCGCGCTCAGGCTGAAGCGCTCAAAGCGGTTGGCATCGGCAGCGAAGGCCTGGCGCAGGTCAAAGGTACGGCCACGGGCCGCAAATTCGATTTGCAGCGCCGCCCACGCGGGCGTGCGGTCACAGCGGGTTCGGGTCATCGAGGGCTCTCCAGGGGTAGGCAACTCAGGCGGCCAGCAGCAACTGATCCAGCCGCACGGCGTCTGCGCAGAACGCGCGAATGCCTTCGGCCAGTTTCTCGGTGGCCATCGCATCCTCGTTCAGGGCCAGGCGAAAGCCAGCCTCGTCGTACTGGACTGGCGTCAAGTCCAAAGCCTGCGCAGCACCGGCATCCAGCGCGCGCCCCAGCGGCGTGTCGCTGGCCGCCAGCGCCGCCAGCAGCTCGGGGCTGATGGTCAGCAGATCGCAGCCGGCCAGCGCGGTGATCTGGCCCAGGTTGCGAAAACTCGCACCCATCACCTCGGTGGCAATGCCAAACTTCTTGTAGTACTGGTAAATCTGCGCGACCGATCGCACACCCGGGTCGTTGGCGCCTGCATGGTCGGCCTCCACCCAGGCCGGACCAGCGGCTTTTTTGTACCAGTCGTAAATGCGGCCGACAAAGGGCGAGATCAGTTGCACCCGGGCCTGGCCGCAAGCCACCGCCTGGCAGAACGAGAACAACAGCGTCAGGTTGGTATGGATGCCACGCCGCTCCAGCTGCGCCGCAGCCGCGATACCCTCCCAAGTGGCGGCCACTTTGATCAACACCCGGTTGCTGTGAATGCCCTCGGCCTGGTACAGCTCGATCAGCTGCTCAGCCCGCGCCACGGTGGCCGATGTGTCAAAGCTCAGCCGGGCATCGACCTCGGTCGACACCCGGCCCGGGATGATGGCCAGGATCTCGCACCCAAAACGCACCAGCAGACGGTCCATCTGCTCCGCCAGCGGGCGCTCGCCAAAACGGCCAACGGTGTCGGTCAGCAGCGGCCGGTATTCGGGCTTTTGCACCGCTTTGAGGATCAGCGAGGGGTTGGTGGTGGCATCTTGCGGCTGGTAGGCCGCCATCTGACGAAAGTCGCCGGTGTCGGCGACCACGGTGGTGAATTGTTTGAGTGTGTCGAGTTGGTTCATGGTGAGTGTCCTGCGCTTGAATTATCTTTGAAACAAAGTTACATTTCAATGTCTGAATTTATGTAACTGAAAATCATGTCTTTTGATCTCGTTCTGTTTGGTGGCACTGGCGACCTGGTCTGGCGAAAACTGATGCCAGCACTGTTCCAGGCTTTTCGGCATGGCACGCTGCCAGCGGGCGGGCGCATCATCGGCGTAGGCCGGGACGACCACAGCGACCAAGCATACCGCGAGCTGATTCGTGCACGTTTTGACAAGGTCGAGCTGGCCAAACGCCCCAGCGTCGAAGAATTTGCCCGTTTTGCGGCACTGCTTGAATTTGTCCGCATGGACCTGTCGCGCCCGGACGACTACACCCGCCTCGGCGCCACCCTGGCCGAGCGCACGGCCGACACCGTGGTCATGTACATGGCCACCGCACCCACCTTGTTCACTACCATCTGCGAGCAGTTGGCCGCCGCCGGCCTGAACACGCCGCAGACCCGGGTGGTGCTGGAGAAGCCGCTCGGCCATGACCTGGCCAGCAACCGCGCCATCAACGACACCGTACGCCGTGTCTTCAGCGAGCGCCAGGTGTTCCGTATTGACCACTACCTGGGCAAACCTGCAGTGCAAAATCTGTTTGCCCTGCGCTTTGGCAACGCCCTGTTCGAG
>CAJAXU010000102.1 GCA_903948045.1 uncultured beta proteobacterium
AGGCCAGCAGCGGCAAGTCCTTGATGATCAGGCCTGCGGCATGGACCCGGGAGGCCTCGACATCCTGCGCATTGACGCCGTAGTTGCCGATGTGCGGGTAGGTCAGGGTGACGATTTGCTGGCAGTAACTGGGGTCTGTCAGGATTTCCTGGTAGCCGGTCATGGCGGTGTTGAACACCACCTCGCCGACGGTGGCGCCAGCGGCACCAATGGAATCACCAACATAGACAGTGCCGTCTGCGAGCGCCAGGATGGCGGGAGGGGCGGTTCCCTTGAGAGACAAAAGCACGGGGTTCTCCGAGTATGTAACGGGTACGCCCAATGCATCTCAGGAACAGGTCCTGCAACGACTTAATGGTGGGATATGGCCTGAGTTGCGCTAGGCGTACGGGGGTGCGGATAAGCGCCCAAGTATAGCTGAGGGCAAGCACCCGCCGGCCAGTGGACCGGCCTCAGGCCAAGGCTGCCGTGGCACTGGCGTGCAGGCAGATGGCGGCAGCGCTGGCCACGTTCAGCGACTCCTCCCCACCGGGCTGGGCAATGCGCACCTGCAGCCCGGCACGGGCCAGCAGCTCTGCGCCCACGCCCTGCCCTTCATGGCCAAACGCCCAGGCACAGGGCATGGGCAGTCGGGCCTGGCGCAACAGTTGGTGCAGCGCCAGGCCGGCATGGGAACTGGTCACCACCAGCGGCACAGTCAGCGCCGCCAGCACCTCGGGCTCCGCCCCGTCCAGCAGGGTCAGGCCGAAGTGGGCACCCATGCCGGCGCGCAGCACTTTGGGCGACCACAGGGCCGCCGTGCCCTTGAGCGCAATCACCTGGGAAAAGCCGAAGGCGGCGGCGCTGCGCAGGATGGCGCCGACATTGCCGGCATCCTGCACCCGGTCCAGAATCACGGTGGCCGCTGGCGCCAGCACCGACGCTGACGCCGGCAGCGCGAAGATGAATCCCATGGCCGCAGGCGAGACCAGGCCGCTGATGCTGGCGAACAACGGGTCCGGCAATACTATATTTTTTGTAGCACACTGTGTCCATTCGGCGTGGGCTAGTGGCCAAAAAGACTCTGAAAAAATGGCGGTCTGCGGCTGCCAGCCGCGCAGCAACGCGGCGCGGCACAGGTGGTCGCCTTCGGTCCAGAGCTGCCCCTGGCGGCGGTAGGCCGTGCTGTCCTGCGCCAGGCGCCGCAGGTCCTTCAGCAGCGGGTTGTCCCGAGAGCTGATGAACTGCACAGGCACGGCTGGCATCACAGCAGCTCGGCCACCGGCCGGAAACTGGTACGGTGCTGGGCGCAGGGGCCATGGGCCCGCAGCGCCGCAAGGTGCGCCGCCGTGCCGTAGCCCTTGTGCTGGGCAAAGCCGTACTGCGGGTACTGCTGGTCCAGCGTCAGACACCAACGGTCTCGGTGCACCTTGGCCAAAATGGAGGCGGCCGAAATCGCCGGCACCAGGGCGTCACCACCGACGATGGCCTCGGCCCGCACCTCCAGGGTGGGGAGGCGGTTGCCGTCGACCAGCACCTTGTTGGGCTTGAGGCGCAAACCGGCCACCGCACGCCGCATCGCCAGCAGGGTGGCCTGCAGGATGTTGAGTCGGTCGATTTCCTCCACGCTGGCTTCGGCAATCGAACAGCACAGCGCCTTGGCCCGGATCTCGTCGAAAAGCCGCTCGCGGCGCAGCGCAGTCAGCTTCTTCGAGTCGGCCAGGCCTTTGATGGGGTGACGCTCGTCCAGAATCACGGCTGCCGCGACCACCGGCCCGGCGAGCGGGCCGCGGCCGGCCTCATCCACACCGGCGACCAAGCCGGCGACATCCCAGGACAAGGCCGCTTGCTTAAGAACTGAGGACTTGGTCGATCGCATGGGCCGCTATTGTCGGCGTGTCTTGACGCAATTGCAGGTGCAACTCGGTAAAGCGCTGCTGCAAGGCCGCAGCTTGGGCTGGCGCGGCCGCAAGGCCAGTCAGCACCGCATCGGCCAGGGCGCGCGGCGTGGCGGCCTGCTGCAGCAGTTCGGGCACGACAAACTCCTGGCACAGAATATTGGGCAAGCCGACCCAGGGCTGCAATTTTTTGCGCCGCATGATCTGCCAGGACAGCGCGCTCATGTGGTATGCGATGACCATGGGGCGTTTGAACAGCGCGGCCTCCAGAGTCGCAGTGCCGCTGGCAATGAGGGTCAAGTCACAGGCGGCCAGCGCCGTGTGCGACTGCCCCGCCACGATGGTCAGGTACGCCGCCATGCCGCTCGCCCGTGCGGCCTGTTCAATCGCCGGCATCAAGGCCGGCACGGCTGGCACCACGAACTGCATTGTCGGATGAGCCTGCAGGACCAGAGCTGCCGCTTGAAAAAACCGCAACGCTAAGTGCGCAATTTCAGATTGGCGGCTACCGGGCAAAAGTGCCAGCACTGGGGCGTCCTGGCGAAGCCCAAGTTTTGCCCGCGCGGCAGCCCGATCTGGCTCGAGCGGGATGACCTGCGCCAGCGGATGACCGACATAGGTGGCCGCGATACCATGCCGGGCCAGGAGTGCCGGCTCAAAAGGGAAGAGGCAAAGCACGTGGTCCACACTGCGACGGATGGCGTTGAGCCGCTCGGCCCGCCAAGCCCAGACCGAGGGGCAAACAAAATGCACAGTCTTGACGCCATTTGCCTTCAGCGCAGCTTCAAGATCCAGATTGAAATA
>CAJAXU010000103.1 GCA_903948045.1 uncultured beta proteobacterium
CGGGCGCACCAGCTACCTGACGCTGGACATGTCGCCCGGCTACGGCTACTCAGGCATCGTCATCGCCATGCTGGCCGGCCTGCACCCGCTGGGCGTGGTCGCCGCCAGCGTGTTCGTGGCCGGGGTGCTGGTGGGCGCCGACAGCATGAGCCGCGCCATCGGCGTGCCCACCTACATCGCCGACGTGATCGTTGCCGCCTCACTCATTTCCGTGCTGGTGGCTACCCTGCTGACGCAATACCGGGTGCGCTGGAAATGAAGCCACAAACTGTCATTCCGCAGCAAACAGGCAGCCAGGGACGGCCTGGATCCCCGATCAGGTCGGGGATGACGGGCTATCGCGTTGAGGCGGCGTGCGTTTGGCGCCCTGGTCAAGCCGAACCATATCGAAGCCGCCGGCCTGAGGCACACCAAGCCCCCGGGATGAGAGCTCACCAAGCCCCCGTCATTCCCGCGCAGGCGGGAATCCATGGCCCCGGCATGGGGTGCTGCGCCTGAACGAATTCTTCGACATCCTGGCCAACCCCTCGTTCTGGGTGGCGGTGCTGCGCATCGCCACGCCGCTGATCCTGGGCACGCTGGGGGTGCTGTTGTGCGAACGCGCCGGGGTGCTGAACCTGGGCATCGAGGGCATCATGGTGGCGGGCGCCTTCACCGGCTGGCTGGCGGTGTACAGCGGCGCGCCGCTGTGGGGCGGGGTGGCGGTGGCGGCGCTGACCGGCGCCCTGCTGGGCGGGCTGCATGCGCTGCTGACCGTCACGCTGGCCCTGTCGCAACACGTCTCGGGCTTGGGGATCACGCTGCTGGCCACGGCCTTGAGCTACTACGGCTACCGCGTGAGCTTTCCCAAGGTCAACACCCCGCCCACTGTTCAACCGTTCCAGGAGATGGGCTGGTTGGGCATCCCCGTGCTGGCGCAGCAGACGCCGCTGACATTGCTGGCACTGGGGCTAGTGCCGCTGATCGGCTATGCGCTGTACCGCACCCCGGTCGGGTTGGCGGTGCGCATGGTGGGCGAGAACCCGCAGGCCGCCGAAGGGCAGGGCGTGTCGGTGGCGGCGGTGCGCAGCGGTGCCATCGTGGCCGGCTCGGCGCTGATGGGGGTGGCGGGCGCCTTTCTCACGCTGTCGGCCTTTAACGCCTTCTTCTTCAACATGGTCAACGGCCGCGGCTGGATTTGCGTGGCGCTGGTGGTGTTTGCCTCCTGGCGGCCGGGCAAGGCGCTGCTGGGCGCGCTGCTGTTTGCTTTTGTTGACGCACTGCAACTGCGCCTGCAACAGGCCGGCGACGCGCTGCTGCCCTACCAGATGTACCTGATGCTGCCCTATGTGCTGTCCATCGTGGCGCTGGTGCTGGTGGCACGCCGGGCCAGTTACCCGCAGGCCCTGATGAAACCTTACCGCAAGGGAGAACGCTGAATGCTGGACCTGTTGATTCACAACGCCACGCTGCCTGATGGGCGTAGCCAGATGTCGGTCGCCGTGCAAGACGGGCAGATCCTCGAAGTCACCCCCGGCCTGCAGGCCCCGGCCGCCGAGACGCTGGACGCGCAGGGCCTGCTGCTGAGCCCGCCCTTTGTCGATGCGCACTTTCACATGGACGCCACGCTCAGCTACGGCCTGCCGCGCGTCAACCAGTCGGGCACGCTGCTCGAAGGCATTGCGCTGTGGGGCGAGCTCAAACCGCTGCTGACCCAGGAGGCCCTGATCGAGCGCGCGCTGGCCTATTGCGACTGGGCCGTGGCCAAAGGCCTGCTGGCGATCCGCAGCCACGTTGACATCTGCGACCCGCGCCTGCTGGCGGTGGAGGCGCTGCTGGAGGTCAAGCGCCGAGTGGCGCCCTACCTCGACCTGCAGCTGGTGGCCTTTCCACAAGACGGCGTGCTGCGCAGCCCGGGCGCCATGGCGCAGCTGGTGCGCGCGCTCGACCTGGGGGTGGACGTTGTGGGCGGCATTCCGCACTTTGAGCGCACGATGGCCGACGGCGCCGAGAGCGTGCGCCTGCTGATGGAGATCGCCGCGGCACGCGGCCTGCGCGTGGACATGCACTGCGACGAAACCGACGACCCGCTGTCGCGCCATGTCGAAACCCTGGCCTACCACGCGCAGCGGCTGGGCTTGCAAGGCCGGGTC
>CAJAXU010000104.1 GCA_903948045.1 uncultured beta proteobacterium
AGATTTGCCGGCCGGTTCGAAAGAACAGGCGGCTTGGCTCGAAAGAGCAAACGTTATCACTACCAGGAGTGGTAGTTCAGTTGGTTAGAATACCGGCCTGTCACGCCGGGGGTCGCGGGTTCGAGTCCCGTCCACTCCGCCAAAATTGGAAAAGCCATCAGTCGAAAGATTGGTGGCTTTTTTCAGCCAAAATACGTTCATCCCGGCACCACAAAGTACCCACCGTAAAGTGTTGTACATCTGCCTGTGCAGTACCGAGGGGGACCCAATCACAAAGTCCACCGTGAGCCGCGAATGCACTGCGGATCAAGGGACTTTTGGTGGCGCCTATCCAGTGGCGGCCAGTTACGCGTTGAACGCGTCAATACTGTGTCAATACTGGCGATCAGGCCCAACATCGCCACTGGCACGGTGAATAACGCACACTAGCGACAGGATCAGTAGAGAGGATTTCTTCGAGCTGTCCATGCTTTCAACCGCCGATGGCGGCTTCAAGTGGTGTGGCCTATACGGTTTGACCGATCTTCGGATCTGCCAAACCGACCCAACCCTACCTCTAACAAGCCCTCAGCACGGCGCAACAAGAACAGCACGTCCACCCCCATGCGCTGTGCCAAGGCCAGGCCTTCGTCGGGGCCTGCTACGAGTAAGGCCGTGGCCCAGGCGTCCGCGCGCATGCAGGTACGAGCCAGCACGGTTACCGATGCCACGGCGTTGTTCACAGGCGCGCAGCGGCGCGAGTCCATCGTGTGCGCGAGGCGCGCATTGCCAATTTCCAGATAGCGACGGTAGTCGCCTGAGGTGGCCACAGCCAGATCCTCCAACTCGATGAACCCGTGCACTGAGCGGCGCCCAGCCTCGGGGCGTTCGATCGCCACAGTCCATGGCTCGCCGCTGGCCTGGCCGCCCAGGCTGCGGAGTTCGCCATCAAGCGCTGCCAGCGCATGCCGCGCGCCGTGCTGTCGCAACACAGTGGCCATGCAGTCCACCGCGTATCCCTTCGCAATGCCGCACAGGTCGACTTGCAAGGTAGCACGCTTGCGGGCGCGGCCTGAGGGCCTATCGAGCTCCAAGCATCCGTGGCTCGCAAGAGGCGTTGACTCGCGCGCAGCACGGATCGCTTGCGCGTCGGGTACATCGCGCATCGCGCCAAACCCCCAGGCATCGACCAGCGCTCCCACGAACGGATCAAATGCACTTGTGCTCAGGCGGCGCATATTGAGCGCACAGTCCAGTACCTCGAATATTTCAGCGGGCAGGTCCACCCAGTCGTCCACGGGCGCGCTGTTCAGGCGCATTAGGTCGCTGTTCGGCTTCCAGGGCGACATCTGTTGGTCTACCTGCTCCACTGCAGCGGCGAGGTCCAGGTTCAAGGCCGCCAAGTCCATAGCGTTGTCGGCGTCGACAGTGGCGGACCAGCGTGTGCCCATGGTCGGGCCGTGCAGGATGGTGCGCTTGCAGGCCGCAGCGGGCTTAGAAGACATCTTCTGCATAACGCTCCTGTGCTTTCAGCTTTGCTACGCTCAGCTGCAGTGGCGCCAGCACCTCGTCCAACGTCTCGGCCACGCCCTGCGCCATGGCGCGGCCGCCGCATACACGCACAACGGCGCCCTGCTTCACCCAGCCGCGCAGATGCTCGGCGTCGCGGCGCAGGGCGTTCTGCACATGGCCACCTCCATTGGCCACGCGGGAGAAAACCGTCTGCAAAGTTGCCAGGCGTTTTTCGCCGAGCCAGCGCTGAATTTCGGGGCCGAAGTAAAAGTCCTGCGACGGGTCGCGTCCACCGAAGTACAGGTGCATCGGGCGCCGTCTGTCGTTGCGGCGGATGAACCCGGCCAGCGGCGCCACGCCTGTGCCCGCACCGATCAGCAGCACAGGACGCCGCGTTCGCGGCAGTGTAAAGCCGGGGTTGGGCCGGATAAAGGCGGTGGCGCAGCCCCCAATCTGGAGGGTCAGCAAGTGCGTCGAGCACAGGCCGCCCGGCATTTGACGCACACAGATTTCCAAAAACCCGTCATCCCAGCCCGACGCTAGAGAGTAGTACCGCGGCACGGCCGAACCCGGCGGCACGATGCCCACGAGATCGCCTGCTGTAAACCGCGCCAGACCTTTTCCGCGCAGGCGTGCGTCCAGGCCCTGTGCAAGCCACGCAAAGCGCAGGATCGCCGTGGCCTGCCCGGTCCCTGCGGGATAGTCCTGGCGTGCTATGAGCGTGAGCCCGGTGGTGGGTGGGACGCGCGGTACATGCTCCAACACCACGGGTTCGCCCAGCGCCTTTGCCAGGGCAACGCCCCAGCGCGCAAACTGCTGGGCTGATTGCTGGTGGATGCACTCTAGCGGTAGCAGCGCGGACCAGCCTTGAGCGCGTAGCGTCTGATCCATTGCCACGGCAAAGGCGCAGAAGACTGGGAACTGCCGGTCTCCAAAGCCCAGCACGGTCACCGGCACCGGTTTGGCATCGAGCTTGGTGATGTGCTCCAGAGCGTGGCTGGCGTGGGCTGGAGCCTGGCCTTCGCCATAGGTTGCTGCCAGCACAAAAACCTGTCGAGTGGCCGGTGTGGTTCGGAATTTCTCCAGTGCGCTGGTGTGTACGCGGTGGCCGGCTTGGCTCAGCGCGTCTTGAAGCGTTTGGGCAAAACCCCAAGTGCTGCCGCCTTCGCTTGCAACGAAGATGACCATATCGGCCTGTGCCAGCGGAGTGCTGCCTCTGATGTGTGGCGCCTGGTTGCGTGCATGCCACCAGATGACAACGCCCGAAAGCCAGAACAGCAGTACGCTGGCACCCACGAACCCGAGCACCAAGGCCCAGGGCCAAGCTGCTTCGCCCGTGTGCAGCACTGCGGCCAGGTCGTAAACGCGCTGCGCAAGGGTTGTGTCCTGCCAGGCCAGCATCTGGCCCGAGTACCGGTCGATCCAACCTTGGCCCTGGGCGGTGGCGACTTTCCATGTGTCTTCTGGGTCGGTGGTGTCGGGGAAATTGAGCTTACGAAAATCCCGTATTGCAATGCCTTTGAGTGTGGCAAGCTGCGCGCCAGGCAATTCGGGCTTGCCGAGGTGCACCGAGAGCACCTCAGGCTCGATCCTCGTGTCCAGTTTCACCAGTCCCAGGGTCGATGCGCTCATGGTCAACGCCGTTAGCGATGTCAAGCAAAGGACTGCGAGCACCACGCGGCCCGTGACCACGTGGATGCGCTGTGCCACTGAGCCACGCACTCGCGCCGCCAGCCGCCTCCAGCCGCCCATGCGCCGCAGCACTAGCACTAGGGCAGAGACGCACAACAAGCCCATGGTCAACGCAACGCCAGCTGCGCCCCAGCGCCCGACGTCGCCCAACAACAGCGAGCGGTGAAGGTACTTCACCCAGCGCGGCAACGCCGAGGCTTGCCACGCACCCAGCACCTGGCCATTGGCTGGGTCCACGTAGGACGCCTGCGGCTGGTCGCCAGCAAAGCTGAACACCGCGATAGCACCCGAGGGCAGGCGGCGAATCTCTTCCGCTCCCGGGACGTTGTGCAACACGCGCTCCACCAGCGTAGCTACAGGTAAATCATCCGGGGCGGTGGTTGCCACCCACGCCTGCTGCATCGGGTCGATCGCCAAAATAGCACCGGTGACGCCCAGCACTACGGCCAGGGTGCCAAGTGTCAAGCCTAGCCAGCGATGGATCGCTCTCCAGCGCATGCGAGCCCCTTATTGGAGTTGGAAGGTCGCCGATTGGATGTACTGCTTGCCAGCCTGTGGCTTGCCGACGTTCGCTGTGGACAGGGGGATGCGGACCTCCGACGGGCTGTCGCGCATGTCTTCTGCGGCGGCGTCGATGCGGATTTCATAGCCCGCGTCAAGCAGTGCCTCCGACAGCTCGGCTGCGACCTTGAGCGTGCGCCCTGCGCCAACGCTTGCACCGGTGACGCCATCAAGACGCTTGGCGTCACCCCCTGAGAGGCGGCTCCAGTCGGACAAGTGCTTGTAGTACTTGGCCTTGCCGCCGGCCACCCACAGCGTGCGCACATACGCGCCTTTGGCATCGGTTAGGTACGCCGCCAGGTAGGCGCCGTTGCCCCCGTAGTTCTTGAGCTGAGCGGTCAGCGTGAGGGGGCGGCTGTGAGCCAGTGCGGGAAGGGCCAGCGCGCAGGCGGTAGCCAAAATAGTCAAGAGAGGTTTGGACACGGTGATGCTCCTATGGGATGGTGGTTACTTGATCTGGCCGTGCGGTGCGGAGCCAGGGGTTAACAAAGGTGGTGGCACGGCGGCGGCATCCTGTTGCGGAGGTCGGGTGTGCTGCGCAGCACCCTCGTCATCACGGTCGCGGCTGCGTGCCCGGGCACGCTGGCGGTCGTCTTGTTTCATCTTCATTACCTGCAGGGTTTCCGGGTCGATCCTGGCATTGAAGGCGCGTCCTTGGGCATCAGTGCCGCGAATTTCATAGCAACCGTCATCGATCTTCAGCCGCTGGACCTGCCAGCCCTTTGCGGATGCCCAATTCCGCAAAGCCTCGCGCGTTTGCCAACGATTCACCGGCGCATCGCAATCGTCACTGGCCCACGTGGGCATGGCGGCGAGGCCCAGCGACAGAACCAGCAAGCCATGAAGCAAAGATGGGGGGTATTTCATGGAGGGTTTCTATAAAAAAAGGGCCAGCGCACGATGTGTCGCAGTACT
>CAJAXU010000105.1 GCA_903948045.1 uncultured beta proteobacterium
ACTTGTCAGTCCAGATTCCCCGCGGCACGCGGATCAGCGAGCCGGTCAGCACGGGCATGGCAGTCAGCAGACCGAATTCAGTCGCGTTGAGGCCCAGCGTTTTCTTGATCGGGATGCCGATCACGCCGAACATCATCCAGACCATGAAGCACACGGTGAACGCCAAGGTGCTGACGATCAGGACCGACCAGGCTTTTCTTGACTGACTCATCTCAAATGGCATACGCGCTTCTCCAACGGAATGCACTCAATGTCGGTGTTTAGGCGATGAATGACCATCCATCTTTGGCATACAGGTGTGGCGCCAAAGGAACTAGGGCGCCCTGTGGCGCCCTAGTTCTGAAGTAGTAAGAGCCTTACAGGGAAAACCGGCCACTTCGTCTTTTTGTAAGAATTGACGGCGTGATCGAAAGGTGGTTTTGGTATGGTTCACGGCCCTGTCCGCTGTCAATTCCGGAGCCACATGACCCCCATCTCTACAAGCGTAATCTATCCAGAGCTGCCTGATCCGCTGACGCCAGGCGACTTACAACAACTCTTCAGCCCGAGCTTTGATGAGCGCCAGTGGGCGCCTACTGTCGTGCGCCTGTTCAGTTCGGGTGCAGGACCCGCACACGCAGCAGGTCAAGACCAGCGCGCCCCTTCCACCGACGGCAATGGACGGTTCGATCCGGTGCAGCGTCTGGACGAAGCGCTGATGATCGCTGAGTTTGTGCTGAGTTGTATGCCGTCCGTGCCAGCCGACAAGCTAGGCATAGGCGCGGCGTGGGGACGGATACGGCACCTTTGGCACACCAGTTGTAGGAGCCGTGCCCGCCGCGGCCGCACGATCATGCGCCACTGCTCCGAACCGTCACACAATGTGCGTAAGACCCAACTTTAGTTCGCATGACAATCGACGCCCGACAGATCGCCAGCAAATCTCAGCCTGCATCCAAAGACGGATTCAAGCGCGACGGGCGCTGTGTTTCGGCCCACGCTGCCGAGTGCGGGGTACCGTGGGGAAGGAAAAGGGTGTTTGAAAAGCCTCTGTGCTGCAAGAAATGCGAGCACACCTGGACGATCAGCCCGTGACTCAGAGCGTCAGCGCAGGAAGTCCTTGATGACGCGGTTCAGTAAGTCACCCGCCGAGGCATCCGCCGCACTCGCGGCCTGGTGACCCCACTCCGAAGGGATTTCCACAAAGCGCGCACCGGCAATGTGGGCCGCCGCCCAGCGGGCGCTTTCCACCGGGTTGTACAGGTCCAGCGGCGGTGCAAAAATGAGAGTGCGAGCCTGCACGCATTGCATTGCCGCCGCGGTATCGCCGCCAGCTCCTGGGGTGTCACCGACGTCGTGCTGGTCGTAGGCCCAGGACTGATAGACCCAGTCCATCGGTGAAAAGCCCTGCGCTTGCCAGGCCGTAGTCCGCAACTCGATTTCGCCTTCGACCTCGGTAGGCCCCTGAAGGTTCTGATCCCAATGGCGCGGGGTGCGTGAGCACAACATCTGCATCAAGGGCACCCACGCGTCCCAGCAACCGGGCGCTCCCTGTTCCCATCCCGGGTGGGACTGCAGCACCTTGCGCGCCGTGGCGTTGAACACCAAAGCCCATGCAGCCGTGCGTGCCATGGGTGTCATCGCCACAACATGGCGCATGCGCAGCGGTGCGCTTACCGCCCACTGAAGGGCTTGCATTCCGCCCATGGACGCCCCCACCACGGCCTGCAACTGGCCGACGCCCAGCATATCCAGACAGGCCGACTGGCTGGCTACCATGTCGCGTATGGAAAAACGCGGAAACGCAGCACCGGGCTGTTCACCGGAGTTGGACGGCGAGACGCTGAGCCCATTGCCAAGCGCGTCGACCGCTATGACAGTGACCTCTATCGGATCAAACGCCTTGCCGGAACCGATCAGGAAGTCCAGGCGGTGGTGCGTGCTGCCGATCGCACTCAGGGCCAGCACGACCGGATTGCCACTGCGCAAATCCCCATGCACCACATAGGAAACAAAAGCGTCGCGGATGTTTTGCCCGCTCTCGAGTTGGAGATCACCCAACCGGGCGATCTGATGGGGCCGGTCGATCCAGCCCGGCTGGAGCGGAGGATGCGCCATGGCTCAGCCCGGAAACTCGACCACGGCGCGGATGATTTCACCACGCACCATGGCGTCAAAACCGAGGTTGATGTCCGACAGCGGCAAACGCAGCGAGACGAGTTCGTCCAGGTACAGTTGCCCGTCGAGGTAGCGCTGCGCCAGCCACGGAAAGTCGCGCCGCGGCCGGGCGCCACCATAACTCGAACGCACGATGCGCTTGTCGCCCATGATCGAGCCGAACCGCAGACGGACATCGTTGTTGACCTGCGTCTTCCCCAGAATCACCAGTTGCCCGCCGGGGCGTGTGGCCTCCAGGCTGAGACGCAGGGCCGACTCGCCGCCCGCACATTCGAAGACATAGTCCGCCCCCCTGGCGCTGGTGAGATCTCTCACGGCCGAGAGTGGGTCGTGCACATCCGGGCCAAGAAAATGGGTGGCGCCCATCCGCATGCAAATGTCCCGGCGCCCGGCGCTTCGCTCCACCGCAATGATGGTTTCGGCCCCAGCCAGACGGGCGCCCTGCAACACGTTGAGCCCCACCGCCCCGCAACCGACCACCAGGACATGCGAGCCGTGCTCCACCTTTGCATGGCGCACAACAGCACCGACACCCGTCATCACGCCACAACCGATCAGACAAGCTCGGTCGAACGGAATATCGCGCGGCACCGCGACCGCCCCAGACTCCGGAACGACGCAATACTGTGCATGCGAGGACACCGTGGAAAAATGATGCAGCATCCGCCCGTTCAACCGGTAACGCGAGCGGCCGTCCATCAGGAATCCTGACGGCTGATGCTTGCTGAACGGCTCGCACAAGATGGGCTGATCACGCTCGCAGTAGAAGCAGTGTCCGCAATGGGGATTCCAGGAGCACACGACATGGTCCCCGGGTTTCACCCGTGTGACGTCCGGGCCGACCTCCTCGACGATGCCGGCCCCTTCATGGCCCAGCACGATCGGAAGCGGGTAGGCGAGTGTGCCCTGCATCACCTCCAGGTCGGTATGGCACAAGCCGCTGGCCCGCATGCGGACCAGCACGTCCTGCCGTTCCAGGCCCAGCAGTTCAACCTGCTCGATCCGCAACGGGTCGCCGACCTTGTGCAATACGGCGGCCTCGAATTTCATGGCTGGACCCCAAACACGAGATCGGGCAGCCACAGCGTGATTTGCGGAAACACGGTCAGCAACAACAAGACCACCAGCATCGCGCCCAGGAACGGCAACACCTCGACCGCATAGTCTTCCATGGGCACCCGCATCACTTGTGAACTGATGAACATGAGTTGGCCCACGGGTGGCGTGATGCCTGCAATGGTCAGGTTGGTGATAAGCACGACGCCAAAATGGACCAGATCGACGTTCAGCTTGAGCAGCAGCGGGACGAAGACGGGGGTCAGAATGATGAGCGCCGACGTGCCCTCGATCGCGGTCCCCAGGATGATCAGCATCACGTTGATGATCAGCAGCAACGCCAGCGGATCCTTGGTCAGGGTTAACATCCAGCCGGCCATCTGCGGCGGGATGCGCTCCCACGCAAGGTAGAAACCGAACGCCGCCGCCGCACAGATCATCAGCATCACGGAGCTGGTGTCCAGCGCTGTTTCCTTGAGGATCTTGGGTAGATGGCGCCAATGCAGGGTGCGGTAGGCGAACAGGCCCACGCAGATGGTGTAGAGCACGGTGATGGCCCCGGCCTCGGTCGGGGTGAAGATTCCATACCGGATGCCGACAATGATGAAGACCGGGATCGACAAGGCCCACAGAGCCTCGCGGAATGCGATGCCGACCGCCGCGTAACCAATGAACTCGTTTCGAACCGGCAGGTACCCGCGTCGTTTCGAAATGAACCAGGTAACCACCATCAGCGAGGCCGCCAGCAGCAGCCCCGGGATCACCCCACCGATGAACAGCCGGCCCACCGATACATCTGCAATGTAGCCGTAGATGATGAGGCCGATGGAGGGCGGGATCAACGAGGCAATTATCGACGCGCTAGAAGTGATGACTGCGGCAAAGGCGGGGCTGTAATTGGAGCGAACCATCTGCGGGCCCAGCACCTTGGCCAGCATGGCGGCGTCGGCCGAAGACGACGCCGTGAGGCCGCCCAGCAGTGTGGCCAGTACCGTGCACATCTGGGCCAGCGCACCTGTCATGTGCCCGACCATGGCATCGGCCAGCGCCAGCAACCGGTGGGTGATGCCGGCCTTGTTCATGATGGCTCCGGCCAACACGAAGAACGGAATGGACAGCAGCGGGTAGGAGTCGGTCGCGCTGACAATCTTTTGGGCGAATATCTTCAGGGGGATCTCGCCATCGATCAGGAAGAACGACAGTGCGCTGATGGCGATCGCGAAGGAAATCGGTGTCCCGAGGGCGAACAACACCAGCATCAGAATACCCGGCAACCAATCAGCCCACATAGGTATCCCTTTCACCCTCGATAGCCCAAGGGCCTCCCCAGGCCACCTGCAGGTACCGAACCGCCATCAAAGCAAACGACAAAGCAACTGGCCCATACAGCACGGTCAAAGGCAGGCGCAATATGGGGCTCGGATTGCCCCAGGATGACCACGCGAACTGGCCGCCAAACACTGCCATGAACAGAAAGAAACCAATCAGAAGCAAATGGTTGAACCAGCGGAACACGACCTGCCAATGTGTGGCAAGCCGCACCACGAGCATGTCGATCGCCGGGTGGAGCTGGTACTTGATACAGGCCGCCGCGCCAAAGAAAACCAGCCAGGCAAATCCCAGGGTAGCAACCTCGCTCGCCCACGCTGCCGGTTGTTCGGTGATGTAGCGGGTGACAACCCCCCACGACACAGCCAGTACAACCATTACAAGAGCGATGCAGGCAAGAAGTTCCTCGAACTGGTCCACCACCATCCAGGCCAAGCCAGGCCGCGTTTGTCTAGGAGTCATTTCGCGTTTCCATGAGATCTCGCTGCCCCGGTCGGGGCAGCGTGTTGCCGGGTTCCAGTGTCAGCGCATGGCTGCCAAAACGGTTTCATGCAAGCCCGGCGTCCACTTTGGAAAAGCCTTGTACACACTGCTGGTGACCTTCTGAAAGGCGGCCAGATCGACATCGGGCACAAACTGCACCCCTGCCGCCTTGAACTTGTTGACATAGTCGTTCTGCAGTTCGAGCGTCAGGCGCGTCATCTCGTTGCCGGCCCGCATGCCCTCCTCCAGCAAGATCTTTTGGGTATCGGCCGAAAGCTTGTTGAAGTAGCCGGCGTTGATGGGCCACATGACAAAGGCCGTGAAATGACCGGTCATGGATATGAACTTGCGCACCTCATGCAACTTGGATCCCCACAAAGAACCCAGGGGCGCCTCCGCCCCCGCCACGACGTTTTGCTGCAAAGCGTTGTAGACCTCGGACCATTGGACCGTCGTCGGCCGGGCGCCCATCGCCTTGAACGTCTCGACGAACATGGTATTGGGCGGTACACGCACCGTCATGCCGCTCATGTCCTCCGGCTTGCGCACGGCCTTGCTGGCAATGAGATGTCGCTGGCCAAAGAAGCCGTTCGCCATGACGAGACGGAAACCCGCTGTCTCCAGCTTTTTTTCGGTTTCCTTGTACCAGCCGGAAGCCAGCAGCTTCATGTAATCCTTGGGGTCGCTGATGAGATAAGGGCCATTCAGCACACCGATGTCTGGCACGAAATCCGACAGATAGCCGGGGTCGGTGATGTTCATCACGTTGGCCCCCTGGCGAATCATCTCGTTGACGTCCTTGCCCGAACCGAGTTGCTCACTGGGAAACACCTGGATCTGTATGCGGTTGTTGCTGCGCTGCGCGACATTCTTGGCAAAGAACTCCGCCGCCAGATGCGCCGGCTCCGATGTGGAAAGCGAATGCGCCAGACGGATACGGATCGTCTCCTGGGCAATCGTCGGGGCGGCCAGCGCCGAAGCGGCGACCAGTGTGGTGAATTGACGGCGTTGCATATCGTGTCTCCTGGGAATGGTTGTGGGGCGGGGTGATCAGGAATCGGGATCGAGCAGCTTGGTACGCTGGCTTGCACCCGCGTAAAGGATGGCCAACTGGCGGTCGATCACCCTCTTGTGCTGGGCCACGGCGGCTGAATCGAATTCAGCCACCGGGTCGGTCTCGTGTTCGAAGTGCCCCATGGTGTCGACGCCGCGCACCAGCAGTGCGCTGTCGCGGTCACCCATGGTCTGGCGAACATGGGTGGGCATGTAGCGGATGGCGTAACCGACACGTGGGTGAGTGGCCCGGTTGGGCTCCGAACCGTGAAAGATCATCAAGTGGTGCAAGGACATCTGGCCCGGTGCAAGCTCTATCGGCACCACGGCGCCGGGGTCGACCGATACGGCGATCTCCTGGCCACGTGACAGCAGGTTGTTCTCCGCAAATGTATCTACGTGCTCGGCTCGCTGGTTCTGTGTTCCGGGGACGACATTCATGCAGCCCGACTCGATGGTGCTGGGGGTGAGCGCCACCCAGGCCGTGACCACCTCTGGTGAAGACAAACCCCAGTAGTTGCCATCCTGGTGCCACGATACATAACCCGGATCGCCGGCGTCCTTGACAAAGAACTGGGAGGCCCAGCAAAACAGGTTGGGGCCAAGCACATCCTGTACCGCGTCCAGGATGCGTGGGCTGCGCACCAGTTCGTTGGCCCACGGCATCAGCAGGTGCGGCTTCTGATTGTGGCGGCCGGCGATCTTGCCGCCGATCCGCTGGCGGAACCGCCCGAGGTGTTCCCCTAGCGCCTGTACCTCAGCCTGATCGAGCACGTCAATGGGAAAAAGATAACCATCGCGCTCGTACTGCGCCACCTGGGCAGGTGTCAACAAGCTGGACATGAAGAGCTTCCTTTCGTTCGGATCGATCGGCGCCCATGCATTGCGTGCACCGTGTTTGATCTATTGCAAAGTCTGAATTATCCTATATCATATAGACTTTAGCAAGTAAGTGGTTTCCCTACGGTGCCTGCCGCCACGCAACACGATCGGCACCCGAAACCATCCATGCAGGGAGCCAGTATGGTCACCGGATTGCGCCCAAAAACTGTTGAACGTGTCGCATTGCCCGACCAGGTGCACGAAATCCTGCGGGAGCGCATCTTCGACCGCATGCTCGCTCCGGGCGACCGTCTGAATATCGAAGCTCTGGCCCGCGAGTTGAAGGTCAGCGCCACGCCGGTAAGAGAGGCGCTGAGCCGCCTGTCAGCCGAAGGTCTGGTGAAATTTGAGCCGTATGTGGGGGTGTCCGTCGCCCCGATTCCAGGTCTGGCCTACTACGGCCAGCTGTACGACCTGCGTCTCGTTCTCGAGCCCTGGGCAGCCTCCGAAGCCGCAAAACGCCAGGACGCGGCAGCCATCAAGGACATGGAAACCGCGGCGCAGGCCATGGAAGACACGGAGTTGTCCAAGCGTTACCGCCGGTTCCGCGATTTTGCCGATGCCGACGAGGCGTTTCACCGCGCGATCTTCGGCGGTAGCGGCAACGAACCTGCCATGCGGGCCTTCCTGGATCTGAAAACGCACCTGCATCTGTCGCGCCTGTACATCCAGCGCGAGCATTTCACAGATGAGGCGCGCAATTTCCACCAGTCGATCCTCGCCGCGATAAAGGCTGGTGACAGCGCACTTGCCCATGCGCAGATGCATGCGCATCTGGCGCAATCGAAGTTTCGCCTCTTGGGCCAAACAGCCACCAACACCTCCACCTCAGAACCACAGGCAGCACGATGAGCAAGATTCAGTCGGTCGAAATTGTCGATTTCATGTTCGATTCGCCCAACAAGGAGCGCAAGGGTGCGGGGCAGCTGGTCACTTACAAG
>CAJAXU010000106.1 GCA_903948045.1 uncultured beta proteobacterium
CGACCTGACGCAAGCCACCTACCGCGACTGGCTGCTGGTACAAAACCCCGCCACCTCCAGCCCCGGCTACGCCTTTTTGCTGGCCACGATCGCCGGCCTGGGTGAAGAAAAAGCCTTTGACTGGTGGGCCAAGATGCGCGCCAATGGCTTGAAGGTGACCAAAGGCTGGAGCGAAGCCTATTACACCGACTTCAGCCGCAACGGTGGCAAGTACCCGGTGGTGGTGAGCTATGCCACCAGCCCGGCGGCCGAGGTGTTCTACAGCAAGGACAAACTCACCGAGTCGCCCACCGGCAACCTGTTTGTCAAGGGCGGCGTGTTCCGCCAGGTGGAGGGGGTGGCCCTGGTCAAGGGCGGGGGTCAGCGCGAGGCCGCCGCCAAGTTCATCGAGTTTTTGCGTTCGGCACCGGTGCAGGAGGCCTTGCAGACCAGCATGTGGATGTTCCCGGCCGAGGCACGCACGCCACGCCCCGAGGTGATGCGGCACGGGCCCGAGCCCACGGCCTACGACAGCCTGAGCGCCGACGTCATCGCCGACAAGGGTGCGCAGTGGGTCAGCCGCTGGACCCAGGTGGTGCTCAAGTAAATGGCGCAGCGGCAGCGCCGCCAAAGCGGGCCATGAGGGACCGCGCGTTCGGCTGGCTGGCGACGCTGCCGCTGGCGGCGTTGCTGGTGCTGCTGCTGGCGCCGCTGCTGCGCCTGGGCTGGGAGGGCTGGGGGCAGGGCGCCTCGGGCGGTCTGGACCAAGTGGTGCCCGCGCTTTGGCGCCTGTGGCAGGACGACTACCTGCGCTGGCGCCTGGCGTGGTCGGTATTGCAGGCGGCCGTCACCTGCGTGGCCGCGCTGGCGCTGGGGCTGCCGGTGGCCTGGGTGCTGGCGCGGCTGGAGTTTCCGGGCCGGGCCCTGAGCCTGCGCCTGCTGATGCTGCCCTTTGTGGTGCCCACGCTGGTGGCGGCCATGGGCGTGCTGGCGCTGTGGGGGCCGCACGGCCTGCTGGGCGGCGTGCTGGGGCTCGATTTGCAGGGCACGCCCTGGCTGCTGCTGTACGGCAACCTGTTTTTCAATTTGTGCCTGGTGGTGCGGGCCGGTGTCGAGGCGCTGGAGCGGGTCAGCGCACGCCAGCTGGCAGCAGCCCGGTCGCTCGGCGCCACGCCCTGGCGTGCCTTTTGGCGTATCGAGTGGCCGGCCATCGCGCCCTGGCTGGCGTCCAGCCTGTGCCTGGTGTTTTTGTACTGCTTTGCTGGCTTTGGCCTGGCACTGGTGCTGGGCGGCCAGCGCTACGCCACGGTCGAGGTGGAGATCTACACCCTGGTGGCACATGAGCTCAAGCTGGCCGAGGCCAGTGCCTTGGCCCTCACCAGCCTGGTGCTGACTGGCGGCGTGGCCCTGCTTTACGCCGGCTTGGCGCAGCGGCTGGCGGCGCCAACGCGGGTGGAGCCGGTGCCACGCCATGCGCCGCGCGGCGCGGGGCAGTGGCTGGCGCTGGTGGCTGCGCTGGCGGTGTTGTTGCTGGTCTGCGCCGCGCCGCTGCTGGCCATCGTCTGGCGCGCGCTGCTGGCCGGGCCGGCGGCCTGGGCTGAGTTGCTGGCGCCGGAGACCCTTGCCGCCCTCTGGAACACCCTGCGCTTCTCGGCCATGGCCCTGCTGCTGGCCACGCTGCTCGGGCTGGCCCATGCGCTGTCCGCGCGGGCCTGGCTGCCCTGGCGAGCGGCCAGCTACCTGCCGTTTGTGGTGTCGCCGGTGACGGTAGCCTTTGGTCTGCTGCTGCTGTACCCGGGCTGGACCGCCAGTCTGGCGCTGCTGTTGGCCGCCTACGCGGTGCTGGCCTACCCGTTTGTGACCCAATCGCTGACCGCCGGGCTGGACAGCCTACCGCCGCAACTGAGCCACGCCGCGCGCACCCTGGGCGCCGGCCCCTGGCGCACGCTGTGGCGCGTGACGCTGCCGCTGCTGCTTCCGGCGCTGCGCCGTGGCATGGCCTTTGCCGCCGCCAGCGCAGTGGGCGAGTTTGCGGTGACGCTGTTTTTGTCGCGCCCGGAGTGGGCCACGCTCACCACCCTGATTTTTGAGCGCCTGGGTCGGCCCGGCGCCGCCAACCGCGACGCCGCGCTGGTGCTGGCCTGCCTGCTGATGGCGCTGGCACTGCTGGCCTTTGTGCTGATCGACTGGCCGGCGCGCCAACGGCCGGAATCACACCGACTACCCAGAAGCCCCGCCCATGCTTGAACTGCGCCACATTCACAAGCAGTTCGGGCCGCGCCTGCTGGCGCAGGACCTGAGCCTGTGCGTGGCGCCCGGCGAGATCGTGGCCCTGCTCGGGCCGTCGGGCTGCGGCAAGAGCACCCTGCTCAAGATCGTCGCCGGGCTGGAGGTGCCGGACCAGGGCAGCGTCTGGTTCAACGGCCAGGACATCACGCGCCTGCCGCCGGAGCGGCGTGGCTTTGCCCTGATGTTCCAGGACTTCGCGCTGTTCCCGCACCTCAATGTGCTCGACAACGTGGCCTTTGGCCTGGTCGAACAGCGCCTGCCGCGCGCCCAGGCCCGGCAGCAGGCCGCCGCCATGCTGGCGCGCTTCGGGCTGGCGGCCCAGGCGCAGCAGCGGGTCTGGACCCTGTCGGGTGGCGAGCAGCAACGCGTGGCCCTGGCCCGCGCCCTGATCACGGCGCCGCGCGCCCTGTTGCTCGACGAACCGTTTTCTGCGCTCGACGCCGAGCTGCGGCAGAGCCTGCGCGACGAATTTCGCCAGCACATCGCCGCTGCCGGCATGGCAACGCTTTTGGTAACGCACGATGAGCAGGAGGCAAGGGCCATGGCCTCGCGGGCGGTGCGCTTGCAGGGGGGGCAGTTGCTGCCGCTTTGGTGACGGGCCTGGTTTTCGTTGCCGGTTGGCGTTGGCGTTGGCGGGGCTGGCGTGCCTGCTTCCGCGGCTGTCCCCCGCCCTGCGGGCTCCTCCTTGATGCCGCTGCAGCAGGCACGCCATCCCCTTGCTCTCCCGTCATTCCCGCGCAGTCGGGAATCCAGGCAGTCATGGGTCCCCGGTCAAGCCGATGACGACAGGGTTAGCTCGCAATGGTCGTCAAGGTGGTGCTGGGCCGAGCGGCGGAGCGAGGTCAAGGAGGAGGACGCGGGGGTCCGCAGGGCACCTGGGTCCGGGGGACACGAGCGCAGTCGCTTGGCCCGGCGCCGCCTTGACCGGCTAGCCAAGCCGTTACAGCTGGACGCGATTTAGCCAAAATCTGTCGTCTGTCTGTCACGATCCTTGCCTACACTGACACTGTCGGTGCCCGGGCGACCACCCCGGGCGAGTAGGGCATCAGTGGGGAGTGCAGTGACGTGATGCGACCGACGCCAATTCACTATCATTTCCATAGCTGGAAATGACCGCAGGACAAGGGCTGGAGCCCGAAAACATTCGGTAAAATTTGGGCTCCTTTACCTCGCGGGTCCGTCACCGGGCTCTACCCGATGACCCCTTCACCACATCCCTTGGTGCTGATCAGCACCGCCACACACGATGTCGTGCTCGATCTGCTGTACGCCACGCCCAACAACGTCGCCGGCCAGATCATCTATGCACGGCCTCTGTGCCTGTTGCACCGCGACGCCGAGGTCGGCCTGCGCCGGGCCATTGCCCTGGCAGCTGAATCGGGCTGCCGTCTCAAGATATTTGACGCCTTTCGCCCGCACGAGGCGCAGGTGTTGCTGTGGGACACCGCGCCCGACCGAGCTTATGTGGCCGACCCGGCGATCGGCTCCAACCACACGCGGGGCACCGCGCTCGACCTGACCCTGATCGATCCTGATGGCCGCGAGCTGGACATGGGCACCGGTTTTGACGAGATGACCTCGCTGTCGCACCACTTCAACCCTGGGGTGTCGGCGCTGGCCCAGGCCAACCGCCTGCTGCTGCTGGGCATCATGGAGGGTGCAGGCTTTGCCCATATTCCTCATGAGTGGTGGCATTACGCCTTGCCCCAGCCCGAGCACTACCCACTGCTGGGCAGTGCCGGCCTGGAGGCCTTGAACCCGATGGTGCCTGGCTGATGCCGGACACAGGGTTTTCCCGACGACTGGTCGTTGGGTATAAACTGGGTGCTTACAACAGGGCCGTTCTTGGGTTTCGGCCCGTTTCCCATTTTTAAGGACTACACCATGCGACATTCCTCCCCCGTTCTGAACCGGCGCATGCTCGGCGTTGCCGCAGCCTGTGTTCTGGCGTTTGGCAGCAGCCTCACGCCCGCATTTGCCGCGACCCCCAAAGACACCGTGGTGGTGGCCTGGGCCATCGACGACATCATCACCATGGACCCGGGCGAGGCGTTTGAGATCTCGGCAGGCGAAATCATGGGCAACTCGTATGACCGTCTGGTGCGCTATGACGTCAACGATCCGTCCAAACTGGTCGCTGACGTCGCCACCAAATGGTCTGTGTCGGCCGACGGCAAGACCTACAGTTTCGAGCTCAAGCCCGGCCTTAAATTTGCCTCCGGCAACGCCCTGACCGCCGAAGACGTCGTCTATTCCCTGCAGCGCGCGGTCTTGCTGGACAAGACCCCCGCCTTCATCCTGACCCAGTTTGGCTTCTCCAAAGACAACGTCAAGGACAAGATCAAGCAAACCGGGCCCCTGACGCTGACGCTGGAGACTGACAAGTCCTACGCGCCGACCTTCGTCTACAACTGCCTCACGGCCAATGTGGCGTCCATCGTGGACAAAAAGCTGGTGATGTCCAAAGAGGTCAATGGTGACCTCGGCTACGGTTGGCTCAAGACCAACTATGCAGGCTCGGGCGCGCTCAAGCTGCGCGAATGGCGTGCCAACGAAATCGTGGCTCTGGAGCGCAATGACAACTACTACGGCGACAAGTCCAAGCCGGCGCGGGTGATTTACCGGCACATCAAAGAGGCCGCCACGCAACGCCTGCTGCTGGAAAAGGGCGATGTCGACATCGCCCGCAACCTGCAGCCGCAAGACCTGGCCGCACTGGCCAGCAACAAGGACATCAAAACCACGGCCACGCCCAAAGGCACGGTGTTCTACTTCAGCCTGAACCAAAAGAACCCCAACCTGGCCAAGCCCGAAGTGCGCGAAGCCATGAAATGGCTGGTCGATTACGCGGCTATTGGCGATACGCTGATCAAGAACATTGGTGTGGTGCACCAGAACTTCCTGCCGGTCGGTCTGCTGGGCGCGAGTACCGAGCGGCCCTACAAACTGGACGTTGACAAGGCCAAGGCTCTGCTGGCCAAGGCTGGCCTGCCCAATGGCTTCAAGGTGACCATCGACATGCGGACCACGCAGCCGGTGCAGGGCATCACCGAAAACTTCCAGCAAACCGCCAAGCGCGCTGGTATTGAGGTCGAGATCCTGCCGGGCGACGGCAAGCAGACGCTCACCAAGTACCGCGCGCGCACCCACGACATCTACATTGGCCAGTGGGGCGCCGACTACTGGGATCCGCACACCAACGCCGACACCTTTGCGCGTAACCCGGACAACTCCGATGCCGCCAAGTCCAAGCCGCTGGCCTGGCGCAACGCCTGGGACATCCCTGAGTTGACCAAAAAAGCCGACGCCGCGGTGCTGGAGCGTGATGCCAACAAGCGCCGCGCCATGTACGAAGAGATGCAGGCTGATTTCCGCAAAAACAGCCCGTTCGTGATGCTGTTCCAGCAGACCGAGGTGGCAGCGATGCGCAGCGATGTGCAGGGTCTCAAAATCGGCCCGACATCAGACAGCACCTACATGCACAAAGTGACCAAGTAAGCCCCTTCGGTTGCTGATCTTGAACCCGGCGGTGCAGACGCAGACTGCGCCCCAGAGCGGCGCACGCCTGCGCCGCGTGCTGTGGCGCATCGGCAAGTTCCTGATGGTCATTTTGTTGACCTATCTGGGCTTGCTGGCGGTCACTTTTTTTATCGGCAGGGTGATTCCGATCGACCCGGTGCTGGCGGTTGTGGGCGACCGGGCGCCGGAGCATGTGGTGGCGCGGGTCCGGGAAGAAATGGGCTTGAACAAGCCGCTGTGGCAGCAGTTTTACATCTACCTGGGCAAAGTGGTGCAGGGGGATTTCGGGACATCGGTGCTGACCTCCAACCCGGTGATGCAAGACATCCGGCGCACCTTCCCTGCCACCATTGAGCTGGCCACGCTTGGCATCCTGATCGGCGCCGGTTTGGGCGTGCCCTTGGGCGTCTGGGCCGCCGTGCGGCGCGGCGGCTTGGTGGACCAGGTGGTCCGGGTGATGGGGCTGATTGGCTACTCGGTGCCGATCTTCTGGCTGGGTTTGATGGGCCTGGTGCTGTTCTATGCCAAGCTGGGCTGGGTTGGCGGGCCGGGACGCATCGATGTGACCTACGAGTACACCCTGACCATGGTCAGCGGCTTCCTGTTGCTGGACGCGGCGCGGGCCGGGCAGTGGGACGCATTTGGCAACGCCCTGTCGCACCTCATCCTGCCGGCCTCGCTGCTGGGTTATTTCTCATTGGCTTACATCAGCCGCATGACGCGTTCTTTTATGCTGCATGAGCTGAGCCAGGAGTATGTGGTGGCGGCGCGCGCCAAGGGCCTGTCCGAGAGCCGCATCATCTGGCGCCATGCGTTGCGCAACGCCATGGTGCCCCTGGTGACGGTGATCGCCCTGTCCTATGCCGGGCTGCTGGAGGGCTCGGTGTTGACCGAGACCGTGTTTGCCAGGCCCGGCCTGGGCCTCTACATCACCAATTCGCTGCAGAATGCCGACATGAATGCCGTGCTGGGCGGCACCATTGTGGTGGGCACCATCTTTGTTGGCCTCAACCTGCTGTCTGATGTGCTCTACCAGGTGCTTGACCCCCGCACCCGACCCCGATGAGTCAACCCGCCCCCCCCACACACACGGCCAGCCCCGCCACACTGCACGCCTGGCTCATGACCGAGCGGCCGCAGTCGCGCCGTCAGGCGGCATTGGGCCGGGCCTACGGTGCTTGGCGCCTGTTTGCCCGCAACCGCTTGGCGATGGTAGGACTGGCGATCGTGCTGGCGCTGATTCTGGTGGCCGTGTTCGCCGATCTGCTGGCCCCTTACTCGCCCTACATCGGCGACCTGCGCACCACGCGTCTGCTGCCGCCCTCCGCCGCGCACTGGTTTGGCACCGATGACCAGGGGCGCGACATTCTGTCGCGCGTGATCCATGGCTCACGCATCACGCTTTACGTGGTGGTGCTGGTGGCGGTGTTGGCCGCGCCCATCGGCCTGGTGGTGGGCACAGTTGCGGGTTACCTGGGTGGCTGGGCTGATGCAGTGCTGATGCGCATCACTGATATTTTTCTGGCCTTTCCGAGGCTGATTTTGGCCCTGGCTTTTGTCGCGGCCCTGGGGCCCGGCATCGAAAACGCGGTGATCGCGATCGCCATCACCTCCTGGCCGCCCTACGCCCGCATTGCCCGGGCCGAGACGCTGACCATCCGGCAGGCTGATTACATTGCGGCAGTGCAACTGATCGGTGCCTCGCCCTGGCGCATTGTGCTGCGCCACGTCATGCCGCTGTGCGTTTCGTCGGTGATCGTGCGCGTCACGCTCGACATGGCCGGCATCATCCTCACCGCTGCTGGTCTGGGTTTTCTGGGTCTGGGCGCGCAGCCGCCCATGCCCGAGTGGGGCGCCCTGATCGCCAATGGCCGGCTCTACGTGCTGGACCAGTGGTGGGTGGCAGCGGCGCCGGGCGCCGCCATCTTTTTGGTGAGCCTGGCCTTCAACCTGCTCGGCGACGGCCTGCGCGACGCGCTCGACCCCAAGGCTGCCAAATGAACGAACCGCTTGTCGCGTCGACCGCCGCGCCGGTGCTGTTGGTCGAGGACCTGCGCGTGGCCTTTCCCAACCGGGACGGCGGCTACGTCGAGGCCGTGCGCGGTGTCTCTTTCCAGCTGGGGCGCGAGCGCCTGGGCATCGTGGGTGAGTCGGGCTCGGGTAAGTCGCAGACCGGGCGCGCCATTCTGGGCCTGACGGCGCCCGAGGGCCGGGTGACGGCGCAGCGTCTGCAGTTTCACGGTACCGATTTGCTCCATTGCTCGCCGCGCCAACGGCGCGAGCTGCGTGGCGGGCGCATTGCCATGGTGCTGCAAGACCCCAAGTTTTCGCTCAATCCGGTCATGACCATCGGCGACCAGATCATCGAGACGCTGCAGGCCCACAGCCGGGTGTCGGGGCGCGAGGCGCGGCAAGCCGCATTGGCGGCGCTGGAATCGGTGCAGATTGATGACCCAGCCCGGGTCTGCCGACTGTACCCGCACGAGGTGTCGGGCGGCATGGGCCAGCGCGCCATGATCGCCATGATGCTGATTGCCAACCCCGAGCTGCTGATTGCCGATGAACCGACCTCGGCGCTCGACGTCACCGTGCAGTTGCAGGTGCTGGCCATTCTGGACGGGCTGGTGCGCCAGCGCGGCATGGGCCTGATTTTCATCTCGCACGACCTGCGGCTGGTCTCCACCTTTTGCGACCGCATCCTGGTGATGTACGCCGGAAAGGTTGTGGAAGAAATCGCTGCCGGCGGCCTGGCTGATGCGCGCCACCCCTACACGCTGGGTCTGCTCAACTGCCTGCCCAAACTGGGCCAGGCGCGCCACCCATTGCCAACACTGGAGCGCAAGCCGGAGTGGGCGCTGTGAGCCGCCCGGTCGGCCTGAGCGTGCAGGGCCTGCGCGTCAGTTACGACGGCTTCATTGCCGTTGCCGACACCTCGTTCCAGGTGGAGCCTGGTGGCAGCTTCGGGCTGGTGGGCGAGTCGGGCTCGGGCAAGTCGACCGTGCTGCGCGCCATCTGCGGCCTGGCGCCTATGACGGCCGGCAGCGTGCAGTTGCTGGGGGCTGTAGCGGGGTCGGGGGCAGGTGCCGAGCCGGCGCTGCCACTGCCCGGCAGCAAGCCCTTTCGCCGGCTGGTGCAGATGGTGTTCCAGGACCCCTATGGCTCGCTGCACCCGCGCCACACGGTGGACCGCATCCTGGCCGAACCGCTGGCCATTCACCGGATGGACGCCGCCGAAGCCCGCATCGAGCGCGCGCTCGACGAGGTCGGCCTCGGCAGCGGTTTTCGCTTTCGCTACCCGCACCAGTTGTCGGGCGGCCAGCGCCAGCGCATTGCGATTGCGCGGGCGCTGATTCTGGAGCCGCAGATTTTGCTGCTCGATGAACCCACCTCGGCGCTGGACGCCTCGGTGCAGGCTGAGGTGCTCAACCTGCTGGAAGACCTGCGCCGCCGCCGTGGCCTGACCTTTGTCATGGTCAGCCATGACCTGGCGGTGGTGACCCACCTGTGCGAGCGTCTGATGGTGATGCAGCGCGGTCAGACGGTGGAGCTGGTCAACGCGGCCGACCTGGCTGCCAGCCGCGTCAGCCACCCCTACACCCGCAACCTGATGGAAGCCTCGTCCGGCTTTCGCCGCACCGGAGACTCCGCATGATCCATTGGGAAGCCCACGCCTGCCTGCCGCTGCACCCGCAGGCCAGTTTTGCGCCGATCGAGCGTTTCCACGCGCTTGGCGTGCACTATGTGTCGATCAACATCGGCATGGACATGAACCCGCTGTCGCAGGTGATGCAAACCATTGCTGGCTTCCGTGCCAGCGTGGCGGCTCAGTCTGAGCGCTTTGTGCTGGCCAACACCATTCAAGACGTGGAACGCGCCGCTGCCCAGGGGAAGCTCGCCATCGGCTTTGACCTGGAAGGTGCTGTGCCCCTGCTGGAGCAGCCCGACATGGTGGCGTTGTACCAGAGCCTGGGCGTGCGCCAGATGCACCTGGCCTATAACCGCAACAACAGCGTCGCTGGTGGCTGCCATGATGTTGAGCAGGGCCTCACCTCGCTTGGGCACCAGGTGGTGCAAGCCATCAACGCCGCAGGCGTGCTGATGGACTGCTCGCACACCGGCCGGCGCTGCAGCCTGGACATCATGGCGGCGTCTAGCGCGCCGGTGATCTTCAGCCATGCCAACCCCCTGTCGCTGGTGGAGCACGGCCGCAACGTCACTGACGAGCAGATCCGCGCCTGTGCCGCCACCGGCGGCGTGGTTTGCGTGTCAGGTGTGTCATTTTTCCTGGGCAATAACCAGCCCACCGCGGTGGATGTGGCGCGCCACGCGGCTTATGTGGCCAACCTGGTGGGCGTGCAGCACGCCGGCATTGGCCTGGACATCAGCTTTCGCCAGCCCGAGCTCGACGACAACCCACCCGACAATTACGACCCCAGCTACTGGTGGCCCAGCTCCGCCGGCTACAACCGGGCCGTGCACCCGTCTACCTACACCCCGATAGACACCTGGCAGGTGCTGGGCCAGGCCCTGCAAAACACCGGCATGACGGCGACCGAGGCCGCGCTGGTGATGGGCGGCAACATGATGCG
>CAJAXU010000107.1 GCA_903948045.1 uncultured beta proteobacterium
CCCAGGAGGCAGCCCGGGTTGATGGCGCCTCGGGCTGGGCGGTGTTCCGAGACATCACTTGGCCGCAATTGCTGCCGGTGGTAAGCGTGGTGCTGGTGCTCAAAACCGTATTCGCGCTCAAAGCCTTCGACACCCTGTACACCCTGACCAACGGCGGCCCAGGCAATGCCACCAAGACGCTGGCCTATTTTGTTTACGAACAGGGCTTCAACTACTACGACATGGGCTATGCGGCGGCGGCAGCTTACCTGCTTACTGCCGTGCTGCTGGTGCTGGCGGGCTTCTACCTGCGCCTGGTGTTTGCGAAGGCGCGCTAAATATGACGACCCAGACTGTGTCGCTTGGCGCATCCCCGACCTTGGTGCCGGGCTACCTGACGCCGGGCCCTGAGCGCGCGCGTCAGTGGCTCGGCCAGCTGCTGGTGTTCATCGGCATCACCGGCATCCTGCTGCCGATCGCCTGGATTGCGCTGACCGCCTTCAAGGTGCCGCGCGATGTCTACACGCTTAACGCTGCGCTGTGGTTCAGCCCGACGCTGGACAACCTGCAAACCGTGTTCCAGCACCCCTGGCACCTGGGCGACAAGATCATCAACAGCCTGGCGGTGGCGGGCGGCACCGTGCTGCTTGCGATCCCAATGGCGACGATGGCCGCCTACGCGTTTTCGCGCTTTGACTTCCGCTTCAAGCGGACCGTGTTCCTGGTGGTGATCGCCTCGCAGTTCATCCCGGCGGCGGTGATCGTGCTGCCCTACTTTCTGATGTTCAAAGAACTGGGCCTGCTTGACACCCGCAGCGCGCTGGTGCTGGTCAACATGTCGATCGTGCTGCCCTACGCGGTGTGGATGCTCAAGGGCTTCATCGACGCCGTGCCGCTGGAGATAGAGGAGTCGGCTATGGTCGACGGCGCCCACCGGGCGCGTGTGATTGCCGAGATCGTGGTGCCGGCGGCCTGGCCCGGCATCGTCACGGCTGCGGTGTTCAGCTTCACCCTGACCTGGAACGAGTTTCTGTTTGCGCTGATCATCGGTAAGCAGGATGCGCTGACGCTGCCGATTGGCCTGATCGGCTTTCGCACCGAGCGCGGCGACCTGTGGGAGCTGATGGCAGCCGGCGGCATTCTCATCACGGCGCCGATGTTCATCATCTCGCTGCTGGTTCAAAAACAATTCATCCAAAGCCTGACCGCAGGCTCGGTGCGCTAGGCCTCAGGCCGACTCCAACATGACCCAGATCTCGCTGCGTGGTTTGCACAAGAGCTTCGGCACCACCCAGGTGGTGCGCGACCTCAACCTGGAGATTGCCGACCAGGAATTCCTGGTGCTGCTCGGGCCGTCGGGCTGCGGCAAGACCACCACCATGCGCATGGTGGCCGGGCTGGAGCAGGCCACCCACGGCGAGATCGCCTTTGATGGCCGGCGCGTCAACGAGGTGCCGACCCGCCAGCGCGACGTGGCCATGGTGTTCCAGAATTACGGCCTGTACCCGCACATGACGGTGGCCGAGAACATTGCCTACCCGCTCAAGCTGCGTGGTGTGCGCGAGCCCGAGCGCCAGGCCGCGGTGCTGCGGGCGGCGGAGCGGGTGGAGCTTGGGCCCTACTTGCAGCGGCGCCCGCGTGAACTCTCGGGCGGCCAGCGCCAGCGCGTGGCCCTGGCGCGCAGCATCGTGCGCAAGCCCCAGGTGTTCCTGATGGACGAGCCCTTGAGCAACCTGGATGCCAAGCTGCGCGTGGCGATGCGCGCCGAGATCAAGCACCTAGCCTATGAGCTGCAGGTGACCACGCTGTACGTGACGCATGACCAGATCGAAGCCATGACGCTGGCCAACCGGGTGGCCATCATGAAGGACGGCGTCATCATCCAGCTGGCCGCACCCGAGGTCATCTACGCCGACCCGGTCAACCTGTACGTGGCCGGTTTCATTGGCAGCCCGGCCATGAACCTGATCGAGGTGCAAGCCGATGACCGGGGTGCGACCGCGGGCAACGGCCTGCGCATCGACCTGGTCGCACCGCGGCCGGGCGCGCTGACGCTGGGGGTCCGGCCTGAGGACATGCGCATCAGCAGCGGGCCGGTGGTGCAGTTTTCGGCCGAATTGTTTGCCTTTGAGCTGCTGGGGGATTCGACCATGATGACTTTCAAATTGGGTACCACCAGCGTCGCCGTGAAGGGTGACAAAAACCTGCGTCTGAAGATTGGCGATCGTCTCGGCGTGGCCTTTGACCCCGCCAGCGTGTACTGGTTTGACAGTGCCACCGGCCTGCGCGTGCGCCCCGGTGCCCCGACCTGATGATGGAGAACCCCATGTTGACCGAAGAGCAAATCCGCGACCGTTTCATTCCCTTCAGCAGCCTGCGCTACAGCACGGAGGCCTTCATTGACTACCGCATTCCGGGCTGCGCGCCAAAAAAGAACTACGCGCTGATCGGCCCCGGCGTCTCGCAAAACCCCAACCAGCCGGTCAACCTGCGCGAGAAGCACGGCTTCCAGGTGGGAGGCGTGGCCATGCCCCCGGGCAAGACCAACCCGCCGCACATGCACTTCACCGCTGAAGTCTTCATCTGCACCAAAGGCCGCTGGGACCTGCAGTGGGGCTTCAACCCCGACCCCCTCAAAGCCCAGATCGGCCCCGGCGATATTGCCAGCGTGCCGACCTGGATCTACCGCGGCTTTCAGAACGTCGGCGACGACGAGGGCTTCATGTTCACCGCGCTCGGCCAAGACGACACCGGCGGCATCCTGTGGGGGCCGCAAACCCTGCAGGCCGCGCAGGCCCAGGGCGTGCACCTGACCGAAGACTACCGCATCATTGACGAGCAACTCGGCCAAAGCTGGGACGAGCAGACCATGCGCCGCCTGCAACCCATGACGCCCGAAGAGATCGCCCAGCTGCGCCCCTGGAGCCAGCAACAGATGGGCCAGCGCGTGGTTCGGCACGCCGAGCTGCAGTGGTCAAGTCGGGCGTTGCTTGATGCTGCGCTGACCGGCTGCGGCGCCCAGCTCGCGCCGGTGATTGGCTACGGCCTGAGCGAAGACCGGGATCACCAGGCCCCGATTGGCAACGCGCACGGCTTCTCCATCGAGTGGCTCAAAATCCCGCCCGGCGGCCAGGTGTCGCTGCACCGGCTGGCCTGCAAGCAGGTGCTCACCGTGCACCGGGGTACGGTGGCCATTGAGGTATCAAATCAGGCTCCAGGCCCCGCAGATACTGAGGTTGTAGCTATTACAAGCATAGCAAACGGCCACACCGAGGGTTGGGACAGCTTTGCCATGCCGGCCGAAGTCTGGCGCTACTACCGCAACCTCGGTGACACTGAGGCGCTGGTGCTGCTGATGACGCCGGGCGATGGCCGCAAGCCCATCGACTGGGCGCCAGCGGTGCAAGCGCGCGCGGCGGAGGCGGGCTACGCCATCGACGCCAACGGTTACCTCGCCCTCAAACGTTACACAGACAGGTCTCAACGATGAACACCGCAGCACACTGGGCCGCAGCGCCGGGCCGGTACCGCAGCTCAGGGGCTGGGCGAGTCGGGAAACAGCTGGGCTGAGCCACGCTCAATCAGTGTGCCTGGCGCCAGCACGCGCGGGTGGGCCACGGGTGTGTCATCCACCGCGTCGCGAAACAGCTGCGCCGCAGTGACGGCCATCTCCTTGAACGGCTGGCGTACCGTGGTCAGCAGGTAGGCTGGTCGCTGGCCGGAGGGAATGTCGTCAAAGCCGACCACCGACACATCACGCGG
>CAJAXU010000108.1 GCA_903948045.1 uncultured beta proteobacterium
CCAGAGATGGCCAGCATGGCCGTGGTGCGTGCCGCTGCAATGGCCGGCAACCCACCGCCGCCGCAACCGGTTTCTGTGGCGGCTGTGCGGGATGTGGCCATTCCAACCCGAGGCGGTCCGCTGCCAGCGCGCATCTACACCCCGCAGGGGCCTGGGCCACATTCGGCGCTGGTGTATTTTCATGGCGGTGGTTTTGTGGCCCTGGGACTGGATTCGCACGACGGTGTCTGCCGCTACCTGTGCGCAGGGTCGAGCAGCGTGGTGGTGTCGGTCGATTACCGGCTGGCACCCGAGCACCGTTTCCCGGCCGCCGCTGAAGACGCCCTGGATGCCACACGGTGGGTGGCGGACCAGGCACAGGCATTGGGCGCCGATCCCCGTCGACTGGTGGTGGGTGGTGACAGCGCTGGCGGCTGCCTGGCCGCCGCCACGGCGATGCACTTGCGTGATGCTGGTGGCCCCGCACTGGCTGGGCAGCTGTTGCTGTACCCGGTTACCGATCATCCGTCTGGCACGCCCGATGCCTACCCCCGTTTTGGCGCTGGCTTTGGCCTCACGGCATTGGCGATGCACTGGTTTTGGGACCAGTACCTCGCGACGCCTGAGCAGGCTGCCGACCCGCTGGCCTCACCACTGCGTATGGTCAGCTGCGCTGGCCTACCGCCGGCTTATGTGATGGTGGCTGAATACGATGTGCTGCGTGACGAGGGCGAGGCCCTGGCCCGGCGACTGGCCCAGGCCGGTGTGCCGCTGCGCGAGCGCTGCAGCGCCGGGATGAACCATGGCTTTCTCAAGCACGTGGGCCGGCTGCCCGAGGCTGAGGCAGAACTCGACGATGCCTGCCTGTGGCTGCGCCGGCTCAATGGCGCCGGTGAGTTGTCAGGCACCTGACACTTTACCGCCACCAGCCTCGGTTCGGTGGGTGTCATTTCTTCTTTTTGGCCGTGTCGTGTTTGCGCCAGTACTGAGGCCAATTTCTTCGATGAAAAAGCCCAGCAACGCGCCGGCGCTGACGTTGCCGATTTTTTCGTCCCTATTTTCCAGAAAATAGCGCTCAATAGAGGCAATCGCCTGGCTTCTGGCTTGTTTTGGTATTTCGATGCTCATGTGATGAATCCCTTTGCAATAAAGACACGACCAGGCGGCGGCTTTGCCATTGCACCCCCAGTCTGGCATCACGTCGTTCAAACTGGGCTGGTATCAGATGCGACATCGTGACGACGGGGCTGTCCTTGCCCCCAGCTGGGGCGAGGCCCTGCGCTTTTGGCTGAAGCTGGGCTTCATCAGCTTTGGTGGGCCGGCCGGACAGATTGCCATCATGCACCGTGAGCTGGTGGAGGATAAACGCTGGATCTCCGAGGCGCGCTTTCTGCACGCGCTCAATTACTGCATGCTGCTGCCCGGCCCGGAGGCGCAGCAGTTGGCCACCTACCTGGGCTGGCTGATGCACCGCACGCTGGGCGGCATCCTGGCCGGCCTGCTGTTTGTGTTGCCCTCGCTGCTGCTCTTGATCGGCCTGAGCTGGGTCTATGTGGTGTATGGCCAGCTGCCAGCGGTGGCTGGCCTGCTGTACGGCATCAAACCGGCCGTGGCGGCGCTGGTGCTGCAGGCGGTGCACCGGGTGGCCAGCCGCACCCTGAAGAAACCGACGCAAGCTCCCGTGCTGTGGGCGATTGCTGCTCTGAGTTTTGTCGCCATTGCGGGGTTTCAGCTGCCCTTTCCCTGGGTGGTGCTGGCGGCAGCGCTGACCGGCTGGCTGGGGCAGCGCCTGCTGCCGGCGCAGTTTGCCGCTGGCGGCGGGCACGGCGCGGCCCAGCTGGCGGCACCCCGCCCGGCCGCCTGGCTGGACGACGACACGCCCACGCCGCCCCATGCCCGCTACCGGCCACGGCGGCTGGCGGCGGTGCTGCTGGTGGCGGCGGCGCTGTGGCTGCTGCCCATGGGCGCGCTGCTGCTGTGGCAGGGTTGGCAGGGGGCGCTGACGCAAATGGCCTGGTTTTTCACCAAGGCCGCGCTGCTGACCTTTGGCGGCGCGTACGCGGTGCTGCCCTATGTCTATCAGGGCGCGGTGCAGCAGTTTGGCTGGCTGAGCGGGCCGCAGATGATGGACGGCCTGGCGCTGGGTGAGACCACGCCTGGGCCGCTGATCATGGTGGTGACCTTTGTCGGCTTTTTGGGCGGCTGGCGCCAGGCGGTGCTGGGGCCGGAGGCGCTGCTGGCCGGCGCTGTGCTGGCGGCTCTGGTCGTCACTTGGTTCACCTTTTTGCCTTCTTTTGTATTCATCCTGGCCGGTGGGCCGCTGGTGGAGTCCACCCACGGCCGGCTGCAGTTCACCGCACCGCTGACCGCCATCACGGCGGCAGTGGTTGGCGTGATCGCCAGTCTTGCTATTTTATTCATAGCACACATTGCTTATCCCACGGGGCCTGGAGCCGGATTTCTTATAAATTTGGATGGGGTGGCGTTGGCCCTGACCGCTCTGGCGGCGCTCGCCTTGATGCGCCTGAAGTGGGGCGTGATGCCGGTGATTGGCCTGTGTGCCCTGGTCGGCCTGCTGTTGCGCCTGTCTGGCCTGGCGTGACGATGGCGTACAGTCGCCGCACACCGGCACCAGACCAACCATGACCTCCAGCACACCCGCCACCGACCCAAGACCACGCGGCAAGACCGCTGCCCCGGCCGACGGCACCCGCTTCCGGGTGCTGGGCGCGCTGAGCTTCTCGCACTTTCTCAATGACATGATGCAGTCATTGATCTTGGCGATCTACCCCCAGCTGAAGGGGGACTTCAACCTGAGCTACGCGCAGATCGGCGTCATCACGCTGATGTTTCAGCTCACGGCCTCGCTGTTGCAGCCGCTGATCGGCTCTTACACCGACAAGCACCCGCAGCCACGCGCCCTGTCAATCGGCATGGGCTTTACCCTGGTGGGCTTGCTGGTGCTGGCGGTAGCGCCCAATTACGCCATGGTGTTGGTGGCAGCGGCGCTGGTGGGCACCGGGTCGGCGATTTTTCACCCGGAGTCGTCGCGTATGGCGCGGCTGGCCTCGGGCGGTCGGCACGGTTTCGCCCAGTCCATCTTCCAGGTGGGTGGCAGTGCTGGCCAGGCCATGGGGCCGCTGGCGGCGGCCTGGGTCATCATTCCGTTTGGCCGGCCCAGCGTGGCGGCGTTTTCAGCCACTGCCCTGATGGCGATGGCGGTGCTGTGGCAAGTCGGTAA
>CAJAXU010000109.1 GCA_903948045.1 uncultured beta proteobacterium
AATCGTGGCGCAGCCGCAGTAGCCCATGCTGGCGCGAATGCCGCCCGACATCTGGAAGATGATGGCGACCATGGAGCCTTTGTAGGGCACGCGGCCTTCGATGCCTTCGGGCACCAGCTTGTCGGCATTGGGGTTGCCGGTGCTTGATTCCTGAAAATAGCGGTCGGCGCTGCCTTGTTGCATGGCGCCAATACTGCCCATGCCGCGGTAGCTTTTGTAGCTGCGGCCCTGGTACAAAATCACTTCGCCCGGCGCCTCTTCGGTGCCCGCAAACATGCTGCCCATCATCACCGTGCCCGCGCCTGCGGCCAGGGCTTTGGCAATGTCGCCGCTGTAGCGGATGCCGCCGTCGGCGATCAGCGGCACGCCGGTGCCGCGCAGGGCGGTGGCCACGCTGTCAATCGCCATGATCTGCGGCACGCCCACGCCGGCCACAATGCGGGTGGTGCAAATCGAGCCCGGGCCAATGCCGACCTTGACCGCATCGGCGCCCGCCTCCACCAGGGCCAGAGCAGCGGCGCCAGTGGCGATGTTGCCACCCACCACATCGATGTGCGGGTAGTGTTGCTTGACCCAGCGCACCCGGTCGATCACGCCCTTGCTGTGACCGTGCGCCGTGTCCACCACGATGGCGTCCACACCGGCGCGCACCAGGGCTTCCACGCGCTCTTCGGTGCCCTCGCCCACCCCGACCGCCGCGCCCACGCGCAGCTTGCCCTGGGCGTCGCGAGCGGCGTTGGGGAAACTGGTCTGTTTGGTGATGTCTTTCACGGTGATCAGGCCCTTGAGCTCAAAGGCGTCATTGACCACCAGCAGGCGCTCGATCTTGTATTGGTTGAGCAGCACCTTGGCCTGGGCCAGCGTGGTGCCGTCGGGCACGGTTACCAGCTTGTCGCGCCGCGTCATGATTTCGCTGACCGGCAGGTCGTAGCGGGTCTCGAAACGCAGGTCACGTCCGGTCACGATACCGACCACTTTGCCACCGTCGCACACCGGGAAGCCCGACACACCGAGTTGCTCAGACAGCGCCATCACCTGGCGCACGGTATGGCTGGGCGTAATGACCACTGGGTCGCGCAGCACACCCGATTCATAGCGCTTGACCTTGGCCACCTGGGCGGCCTGCTCTTGCGGCGTGAGATTTTTGTGCACGATGCCGATACCGCCCTCCTGGGCAATGGCAATCGCCAGCCGGGCTTCGGTGACGGTGTCCATCGCGGCCGACACCAGGGGGAGGTTCAGCGCAATGTTGCGGGAAAAACGGGTGGAAAGCGAGGCGTCCTTGGGCAGGACTTGGGAGTAAGCTGGCACCAACAACACGTCGTCGAAGGTGAGCGCTTTACCAATCAGGCGCATGTCTAAGCTCCAAATCGCCAATTGTACCTGCGCGCTTTAGCCGTTTGGCCCACCCGCTTGTGCGTGCCATTTGGTCACCTTTCTGGGCAAAAACGCTAAACTGACCGAATGAAATCGCCCTCGTCCCTGCTGCGGCTAACCCTGTGTCAGTTCGCAGTATGTGTGCTCGGCATTGCCAGTCTGCCCGCGTTAGCTCAGTGGCAATGGACCGATTCGGCTGGCAAGACAGTGTTCAGCGACCGGGCCCCGCCGCCCGAGGTGCCTGAAAGTGCCATTCGTAAACGCCCGGGGGCTGCTGGCCCTGTCACTGCAGCCACCGCTGGCACCAAGCTTGTGGCGCCCGAGAGCCCTGCCAGCGCGCCGGTGATCAGCCGCACTGACCCAACCCTGAATGCCAAGGCCAAACAAGCCGAACAAGCCCTGGCAGCGCAGCGTGACGCCGAGGCGAGCCAGTTGCGCCAGGCCAGAGCCGACAACTGCAAACGGGCCAAGAGCGCCCTCGCCCACCTGGCTTCGGGCCAGCGCGTCGCGCGCAGCAACGACAAGGGTGAACGAGAAGTACTGGACGACGCCGCGCGAGCCCTGGAGCAGCGGCGCCTGCAAAGCGTGGTGGATACCGAGTGCCGAGGCCCTTGAGCCAGGCCTTGGCGGTCGGAGCACACTGTGACTTTAGTATCCGGCTTTGGCGCCCGGTCGTTTTTTTGTAAACAAACCTGCGGTGCGCGCGCCCTGGCGCACAAATCGCTCGCGCCGAGCCACCTTGGGGTCTACCCGGAGTGGGCGGTAGATTTCTAGGCGGTCCTGGTCGCGCAGCGGATGTGTCAAAGCGACTTTGCGGCCCCAAATGCCCAGACTCATTGTGGCCAGGTCAAGGTCAGGCCGCTGGACCAGCAAACCGCTGGTCTGCAAAGCCTGCAGGACCGTGCAGTCAGGCCTCAGTCGCAGCGGTAGCTCCAGCACCTCGCGGGCTTGTGCCGAATACACGACGGTGACATTGATCAGATCGTCACTCACCGTAGACCTGCCCGGCACGTTTGACGAAAGCGTCAACCAGGCTGCCTGCGATTTTGTCAAAAACTGGCCCCACCAGACGGCCCAGCGTGGCGTTCTCAACACCGTAGTTCAGGGTCAGTTCGACTCGGCACGCGCGCTGCGAACCGTCGCCCAGAGCCAAAAAATTCCAGGCGCCGTCAAGCCTGGAAAATGGCCCGTTGACCAGGCTGATCACCACCTGGCGGTCTGGCAGGTGTCGGTTGCGGGTGGTAAACGACTGTCGCAAGCCACTGAAGGCAATACCAACTTCGGCGGTCACGCCGTCAGCGTCGGTATTAATGACCCGGGCCCGGTCGCACCAGGGCAGGAACTTTGGGTAGTGCTCAATGCCGGTCACCAAAGCGTACATTTCCTGCGGGCTGTACCAGAGCAAAACGGACTTGGCGACGGTTTTCATAGAATGGGGCCTGCGCGGGATTGTAGACAAGCCTTGTACGCACCCTATACAACCCCATCTCCGTCCCATGGCCAAGAAACCCGATCCCGCTGCCCGCATTGCCGACAACAAAAAGGCCGCGTACAACTATTTTTTCGAAGAGCGCTTTGAAGCCGGCCTGGTGCTCGAAGGCTGGGAGGTCAAATCCCTGCGCGAAGGCAAGGTGCAGCTCACCGATGGCTACGTGGTGGTGCGCAACAAAGAGCTGTTTTTGATCGGGCTGCAGATC